>NZ_WTFC01000077.1:0-543 GCF_009795795.1 Gilliamella sp. Pas-s95
GAATGTATATTTTTTTGCCATAATTTTGTTCCCAAAAGTAGATTTAAACAATCCAACTTTTGGGGGGCAGTTCACGAATTCCCTTAGCAATCCCACGCTTGGCTGCAGAATGTGGCCTGCGGCTACGCTACTCGTATCATCCTGATACTCGCCTCTTCGAGGCCATCTTCGCTTTGCTCAGATGTTCAAATTTGTTCCAGACAAATTTGTCCGACGCCGTCGCTCGGTCTTAACGCACCGTTTGTGGACGCGCTCCAAGCGCACCACAAACTCGCTAAACGTCCTTGTTTGACGTGCTAACCTCACTCTGTTGTCGGCACATTCTGACGCCGGAATAAGACAAACAGCATAGCCCTAGGTGTTTTTTGGTAAATTGTTTTTTGTTAAAAAACAACGCAATTACCACCCAAAAATCGGTCAGAAAAGGTATTGATTTTATTCAAGTTTTTATTTGGCGATTCCTAGATTACACCATGAAGTGCAATTTTTCTTAGCTCCTTTGAATAAAAGGAGGCAGGGCTTTTAAACTTATGCCGTTTTCTT
>NZ_WTFC01000010.1:0-76368 GCF_009795795.1 Gilliamella sp. Pas-s95
CCAAGAAAACGGCATAAGTTTAAAAGCCCTGCCTCCTTTTATTCAAAGGAGCTAAGAAAAATTGCACTTCATGGTGTAATCTAGGCAAAACACACCAAATTATTCAATATAACTATAGCTATATTACCACCAAGGCAAAAACTTCCCAAAAAAAACTAATTTTATCAATCCAACAACTCGTTAGCTATCAAGCAATTTTGTAAAAATGTGGTATAGATCATGGGTTTAGGACTTATGTCCTAGTTGAAAGCGAAAAGCCATTACTATACTTAAGGTCATTTTTTTCAAATAGTTAAGAAATATTATGACAGCACATATTAATGCAAAGAAAAATGATTTTGCTCAAACCGTTATTATGCCTGGTGATCCTTTGCGAGCAAAATTTATTTCCGAAACTTATTTAACAGATGCAAAGCAAGTTTGTAATGTACGTAACATGTTAGGTTATACCGGAACATATAACGGTATTCCTGTTTCTGTTATGGGACACGGTATGGGGATTCCGTCAATTACGCTTTATGCCCATGAATTAATCAATGATTTTAATGTAAAGCGTATTATTCGTATCGGTAGTTTAGGTGCAACGCAGCACAACGTAAAAATGCGTGATGTGATTTTAGCCGTTGCCGCTGGGACTGATTCAATGACTAATCAAAAAAGAGCAAATGGTTATAACATTGCTACTTCTGCTACTTTTTCTTTATTACATAGTGCTTATGAAACAGCCAAAGTTATGAATATCCCCGTTAAGGCTGGCAATGTCTTTAGTGGTGATCTTTATTATGATCCTGATGAATCGTTAATTAGTACTTTAGAAAAATCAGGCGTTCTAGGTATCGATATGGAGGTGGCCGGTTTATATGGTATTGCTCAACAATTCAATATTGAGTCTTTAGCTATTTTAACTGTTTCTGATCATTGCCTAACTGGCGAGGAAACCTCTGCAGAAGAAAGACAGCTGACATTTAACAATATGATTAAGCTAGCCTTACAAGTTGCTATTAAACCTTAAATTACCATGCTAAATCATTTTTAGGATAATGTTATGAAACATAAGCTGTTACTCACCCTAATTAGTTTTTTGGCTAATTTTATTATGGCGGGTTTTGCCAGCCAATTTGGTATGTTAATCGAACCGATTGCACAATGTTTTCATGCTGATGTCAGTACGATTGCTTTTATCTTTTCTTTACTTAATGGTGGGGCGTTAGTTGGTACTATTTTAGCTTTTTTCTTGATTGATATTATTGGTATCAAACGCATCACTTTATTAAGTTACACACTTATTGTTGTATGTACATTGATGTTGTATTTCACTAATTCATTGATAGTGTTAGATATTTGTATGTCATTAATCGGTTTGTGTGGTGGTGTTGGGCTATGTATTGCTGGAACAATAGTCGTTTCTATTTGGCAAAATAGAGTTCAAAGTACTATGTTGGTCGTGCAAGATGCAACGTTTAATATTGCTGGTGTTATCTTTCCGCTTATTACCACTTATGCTTTAACCCATTCTTTATCATGGGCGAGTAGCTATTTAACTGTGGGTCTTATTGCGGTATTGACTCTAGTGATTATTTTAGTTACCAATTTTGATTTGATGATAGCGTCTAAAGAGGTTGAAAAACAAAATAATAATCAAAAATCAGAATGGAATTTTGGTATTTTATCGGCTGGCATAGGGTTATTTTTGGCTATGTTGGCTTTATACACTTTTCTAACTTGGGCACCACTTTTTGTTAGTCAAAAATTTACGATTAGCTTTGAAGATGCCGGAAATATCATTACGCAATATTGGGCTGCTGCATTAATTGGGGCGTTAGTTTCAACCGCTATTGTTTCACGAGTTAAAATTCATCATTTTTTTATAACAATCATTTTGTTAGCCTTTGTTATAACAATTGCGATTGTTAATACTCAAGATCTTAATCACATTAGTTATTTCACTTATGGCTATGGATTTGTTTGTTCTGCATTATATAACTCTTTTGTTGCCTATGGGGTTACATTTGTTAAAAATGCATCAAGTAAAAATGTGTCTTTTATTCTTGTTAGCGGTAGTGCTGGGGCAATGTTTAGTCCTGCAATTAGTTCTTTATTCCAAGAATATTTTGGTACGCAAATTATTATGAATGCAATTCCAGTTTTTTATGCGGTTATTATTGTAATGTTGGTTATTTCTCAGTTGTTGAAACGGAAAAATAACCTGAAGTGAAGGGAAATATCATGAGGAATTATTATAAATTATCAAAATTAACATTAAGCATGCTTTTGATTTGGTTTGGTGTTGCTAACGTTAATGCTGCTGATTATAAAGATGGTAACTTACATAAAAATGATTATGGTTGGTTGCAGTTAAATTTGATGCAAAGTGTTGATGCTAAAATACCATATGATATAAAAAATGATACTTATCTTGAGACGGAGTTTGGTGCTCGGTATGGTGTTTTGGATCTATATGGCTATGTTGATATCTTCGACATTTTTGATCGTAAACATGATGATCGATATGGTGGTGATAATTTCTTTGCCAAAATTTCACCAAGAATTTCACTTGATGGTTTATTCCAATCGGATTTTTCGTTTGGAGCAGTTAAAGAGTTGTATATTGCTAGTGTAAATAATATTGGTGATCGAGAGTTGTTTGAACAATATTTAGGAATAGGCGCCGATGTGGATGTGCCGTGGTTTGGTATGATGGGTATGAACGTTTATGCGCGCTATGTTCGTGAAAACTATAATGAACCTAATGAAGGTAAGTGGGATGGTTATATGTATTCAACAAGTTGGTCAAAACCCATTTATCAATTTACTAATCAAAGTACAATCAATTATCAAGGCTATTTTGATTATCAATTTGGCGCCAATAAAATAACCAATAACTCACTTTATAGTAATAATGCTATTGAATGGTATAATGGATTTTATTGGCATACTGATCATATGGCACTTGGTTATGGATTAAAGTATTTCCGTAATATGTCATTGATTAAAAATAAATCTGGAGCAGGGAAAACCAGCGGTATCGGTCATTATTTTAGTCTTAGTTATAAATTTTAATTAAAATAATGTTATATTTAAAAAATTTTGAATAAAAACGATAAGTTATACGGTGGTGGCTAAAATTATATGCAGCTAAAGTCTTTAAATAAAGGTCGTTTTAGTACATATTGGCAAAATAACAATAATCTGATTGAATCCGTTATTAAACAATGTGTTGTTGAAACTAAAATTGTCGATGAAAAATCGATTTTGTTCCGTCAGGGGTGTAAAGTTAATGATTTAGTTCTAATTTATAATGGAACGATTTCTATCCGTTACGAAGCCGCTAATGGACGTCGTTTTCATCTTGGTACGCTTGATTGTGATGAACACGTTCTTGGTGAAATGGAATTCTTTACAGGATATCTATGCCAATTTGATATCATTGCTGAGGAAGCGTTAACATTGTCAATTGTTAGCGCCGATAAATTATATCAATCGTTGATTGAACACCCTAAATTAGCACTGTTTTTTGCTAGTGCAATTGCTTTTGATTATCAAGATACCTTAGATATTTTCTTAAAGAGAACTTTATATTCAATTTGTTATAATATTGCGTTCGATCTTTATCAGCATCATTTAAATATAAATCCAGTAAGTAGTTTCCAAAAAAACTACCTAGAAGCTGAACGTTTTGGTACCACAGATCGTGTTTATCGTCGAGCTGTAAGTGAGTTAGTTAAATTAGATATCGTTGAAAAAAACGAAGGAAAACTAGAAATCAAAAGTATGGAAAAGCTTAAAGAATTTATTAAATGCAAGGATAAGATTCCATATTAGGACATTGTTGAATATTGTATATTCAACAATGAATAGATAAAAACGCGCCACTATGCAATATAATATTACGGCTATAAATGGCCTATGCAATGTGGCTATTTTACCTATTAATCTAAACACCTTATGTTGAGCTATTAACAAATAAAACAGACAAAATTTTACAAATCCATACAATGAAAACATCAATTAAAACTCATTATTCAATTGTGAGGTAAGGCGGATTCTGTTATACTGCATTCCCGTCTGATTCTTGTATGTTGTATTGGTTTTGATGTCTAAAAATCGATGCAATATTGTTCTAATAAATTAATAATGGTCTAATATTAATGGTCACGAATTATATTTTTGTTACAGGCGGTGTCGTTTCTTCTCTTGGTAAAGGCATTGCCGCAGCATCTCTCGCTGCAATTTTAGAAGCCCGCAATTTAAAAGTCACCATGCTCAAGCTTGATCCCTACATTAATGTCGATCCGGGCACAATGAGTCCTATTCAACATGGTGAAGTGTTTGTGACTGAAGATGGTGCTGAAACCGATCTTGATTTGGGTCATTATGAACGTTTTATTCGCACTAAAATGACGCGAAAAAATAATTTCACTACAGGTCGTATTTATTCTGATGTGTTACGCAAAGAGCGCCGTGGCGATTATTTAGGGGCAACGGTTCAAGTTATACCACATATCACTAATGCAATTAAATCACGCGTGATTGATGGGGCAAAAGGTTTTGATGTTGCCATTGTTGAAATTGGTGGTACAGTAGGTGATATTGAATCTCTACCATTTTTAGAAGCCATCCGTCAATTAGCCGTGGATGTGGGTCGTGAACACACGTTATTTATGCACTTAACGTTAGTACCTTATCTAGCATCTGCTGGTGAAGTTAAAACCAAACCAACACAGCATTCAGTAAAAGAATTACTGTCAATTGGTATTCAACCGGATGTGTTAATCTGCCGTTCTGATCGCATTATTCCTGCTCATGAACGTGCCAAAATCGCGCTATTTTGTAATGTGCCTGAGCGTGCTGTTATTTCGCTTAAAGATGTCGATTCTATTTACAAAATACCTGCGTTATTAAAATCGCAAAACTTAGATACCTTCGTTTGCAAACGATTTAATCTTGAATGTAAAGAAGCTGATTTATCGCAATGGGAACAAGTGATTTATGAAGAAGCCAACCCAGTGGGTGAAGTAACCATTGGTATGGTGGGTAAATATATCGCTTTACCCGATGCTTATAAATCAGTGAATGAAGCGTTAAAACACGGGGGATTAAAAAATCGTTTAACGGTGCATATTCGTTATATTGATTCAGAAGATCTTGAATCGCGTGGTGTAGAATTACTTCAAGGCTTGGATGCGATCTTAATTCCTGGTGGATTTGGTTATCGTGGTGTTGAAGGTAAAATTATGGCAGCTCGTTATGCGCGTGAGAACAAAATCCCATATTTAGGTATTTGCCTTGGTTTACAAGTGGCTATGATCGAATATGCACGTAATGTTGCAGGTATTAAAGATGCTAACTCAACAGAATTTGTTAAAGATTGTGCAAGCCCAATTATTGCTTTAATCACAGAGTGGAGCGATGAATCTGGCAATGTAGTACAACGTAATGAAAATAGTGATTTAGGTGGCACAATGCGTTTAGGTTCGCAAATTTGCCATTTGGAGCCTAATTCATTAGTATACGATATGTATAAAAATGAGTCGATTACTGAGCGTCATCGTCATCGTTATGAAGTGAATAATAATTTATTACCTGAAGTGGTTAAAGCTGGGTTAAAAGTGACTGGTCTTTCAACGGATAGAAAGCTGGTTGAGATCATTGAAGTTCCAGACCATCCATGGTTTGTTGCGTGTCAGTTCCATCCGGAATTCACCTCTACACCACGTGATGGACACCCACTGTTTAGTAGTTTTATTAAAGCTGCCAAAGCTTATCAAGAGCAGCAACAAAAATAGTTTTGAATTAATATTTTTAATATATCTGTCATATAGAGGAAAATAACATGGCAAAAATCGTTAAAGTACATGGTCGTGAAGTCATCGACTCTCGTGGTAATCCAACTGTTGAAGCCGAAGTTCATTTAGAAGGTGGTTTTGTTGGCCTTGCAATTGTTCCATCAGGTGCATCAACGGGTTCACGTGAAGCGTTAGAACTTCGTGATGGTGACAAATCTCGCTTTTTAGGTAAAGGCGTATTAAAAGCAGTTGAAAACGTAAATGGACCAATCGCTAAAGCAGTTGTTGGTAAAGATGCATTAGATCAAGCTGCTATCGACCAAATCATGCTTGACTTAGATGGTACTGATTTCAAATCTAATTTAGGTGCTAACTCAATTCTTGCTGTATCTTTAGCAACCGCTAAAGCTGCCGCAGCTGCTAAAGGTGTTCCACTTTATCAACACATTGCAGACCTTAATGGCACTCCGGGTCAATACTCAATGCCGTTACCAATGATGAACATCATCAACGGTGGTGAGCACGCGGATAACAATATTGACTTACAAGAATTTATGATTCAACCAGTTGGTGCTAAAACAGTACGTGAAGCAATTCGCATGGGTTCTGAAGTGTTCCACAACTTAGCTAAAGTATTACATGCTAAAGGCATGAACACTGCTGTTGGTGATGAAGGTGGTTTTGCTCCTAACTTAGATTCAAATGCTGAAGCGTTAGCTTGCATTAAAGAAGCAGTAGAAAAAGCAGGTTATGTATTAGGTAAAGACATTACTTTAGCGATGGACTGTGCAGCTTCTGAATTCTATAACAAAGAAACCGGTAAATATGTATTAAAAGGTGAAGGTAATAAAGAGTTCACTGCGCAAGAATTTACTCATTATTTAGAAGGTTTAACAGAACAATATCCAATCGTATCAATCGAAGATGGTTTAGATGAAAGCGATTGGGAAGGTTGGGCATACCAAACTAAAGCATTAGGTCACAAAATTCAATTAGTGGGCGATGATTTATTTGTAACTAATACTAAAATCTTCAAACAAGGTATTGAAAAAGGTATCGCTAACTCTATCTTAGTTAAAGTTAACCAAATCGGTACATTAACTGAGTCTATTGCAGCGGTTAAAATGGCGAAAGAGGCGGGTTATACTGCTGTTATTTCTCACCGTAGCGGTGAAACAGAAGATTCAACAATCGCTGATTTAGCAGTTGGTTTAGCTGCTGGTCAAATTAAAACTGGTTCAATGAGCCGTTCTGACCGTGTTGCTAAATATAACCAATTAATCCGTATTGAAGAAGCTTTAGGTTCAAAAGCATCATTTAATGGTTTAAAAGAAGTTAAAGGTCAATAATTAGTTTTTATAAACTAAATTATCACTTAAAAAACGGTGACTAGTTCACCGTTTTTTATTTTCATATAATTTAGACCTACTTAATGTAGGAATAGTTGCACCAACTAAAGTTGTGTTGTACTCTTATCGTTTGATTTTTTTATGACTTATTAATAACTAATCCGTATTGATTAATTTAGTCGCCCTATAATTGTTAAAATAACTAACTCGATTTAAAGTTCTACTTATGAATAATATTACGAATATGTCTCAGCCAAAAAGTAAATGGCAACTCTTTAACTGGCTCTATACCGGTAAATTATCGCTAAACGAATTATGGCTTAACCCGACCTATCGTTATAAGTTTTTTTTAAGAACCTTGTTCTTAAGCCCAATTACTTTCAAATGGCTTGATAAATTAAGACAGTATCCATTGCTTGGCTATTATTTTTCGTGCCAAACTAATTTACCATGTAAATTACAGCGACCGTATTTGGCATCTTGTTTGAGCCAAAAAGCACGTTATGATGCATTGGCCTATCATTATGATTTTTTAGCAAAACAACCCGATAGCGTAACTAAAGCTTTTTATAATCCGCAATCACCTTTTGTATTGGCGAATGTTACTGTTAAAAATGAAACAAATATCCAAATTGCCATTCAAGCTCGTAACAAATTTGCCAGAGAAGGCGAAGTGAGCCTTTATTTTTATGATAGCGATGGGATTGATTTAGCTACATTAACGTTTTCAATTGTTGAATATCAAGGCAAGCCAACGCTCTTTATTGCTGGATTACAAGGCACAGGACACGATGACGCACGTGCTCGTGTACAAAAAGCGACTAAAGCCTGCTATGGGTTATTCCCTAAACGCGTTGCAGTTGAAGCTGCATTAACTATTGCCAGTTACTATCAATTAACGCAAATTGTTGCTGTGGGTAACAAAACTCATATCTATAACAATTGGCGCTATAATAGCCGTCAAGAACGCATTTTGTCTGATTATGACGATTTTTGGTTAACCCTTGATGGAAAACAAGATGCTAATGGCTTATTTATACTGCCAAACCAAATTAATCGAAAATCAATTGAAGAAATTGCCAGTAAAAAACGTTCAGAATACCGTAATCGTTATGCTTTATTGGATCAGCTTCAACTTAATATTGAGCAAACGTTAGCATCATTAACATAATGATTAGTGGTAATAGATTAAAACGTATATTTGACTCTCTAGTCTAACAATAAAAGCAAGGAATAGTTAAGGAATAAAATATGTATTTTGGTCTTCTTATTGCGCTAGTACCGTTGGGTTTAGGTTATTTAATTAAAATTAAAAACAACAGATGGATGTCCAAAATTAATCTAACTTTGAGTTGGATGATCTACCTTATTTTGTTCATTATGGGTGCTGAACTGGCTCATTTAGATAATTTGACTACTAATTTGCAAATTATTTTATGCTACGCTATTGTTTTGTTTGTTTGTACATTTGGTGGAAATTTTGTAGTTTTGCTTATTTTTGATTACTTTTCCCCTGCTAAAACAGTTAAAGCAAATCAAACTTATGACTCTCGTTTTAAAATGATTTTTGAGTCATTGCGTGTTTGTATTGCGTTAATTCTTGGGTTTGTTTGTGGATTATTCCCTTTGTTTATTTGGAAATATGCAGAAATTACCACGCAAGTTGTGTTGGTTTTTTTATTGTTTTTTATCGGAATACAATTACGCAGTAATAATATTTCAATCAAGCAAATTCTGCTTAATAAAATAGGTATAACAACAACGCTGTTAGTTACGATAAGTGCCTTTTTGGGTGGAGTTGTTGCTTCATTTATTTTAGATTTGCCTGCGCGAGTTGGTCTTGCAATGTCGTCGGGTTTTGGTTGGTATTCGTTATCGGGTATTTTAATGACAGAAGCCCATGGCCCAATTATTGGTAGTGCTACGTTTTTAAATGATATATTACGAGAATTGTGTGCGATTATTTTAATTCCTACATTGATTAAGCGTTATCAATTAACAACATTAGGACTATGTGGTGCAACATCAATGGATTTTACTCTACCAATGCTACAAAAAGGTGGTGGAATAGCCATTGTACCTGCTGCTATTGCTCAAGGTTTTTTGTTAACACTTATAATGCCGATATTTATCACGCTATTTAACTATGGATGGTTTGGGCTTTAGCTTAAAAAAAGCAAAGCCTATTTAAATGGAGTAAAAAAGGTAATGGGAAAGTATAGTTTATTAAAAGGTAAAGTAAGACGTTTAAAAATATTGAAAGTAGATCAAAAAAAGGATCAAAATAAAAAAACTGAAGACTGTGGTTTTATTGAGTCAATTCTGGGGCTATTTATTATCGAGATGATCGGTGGATTTGTTCTAATAACCGTAGCTATATGTAAGTTTGTTTATGAATTTGTGCTTAGTTTATTAACTTTTGGGTTACTACAAACCAAACTATTAAAAGGCACACCATTTGTTTGTTATATCGGTAATGTCAAAGTTAAAGGTAAGCTAGAAAATGTCGCTTTTAACAATGGTGATTACGTCGAAATGGTCGTCAAACAAATTGATAAGAACAAATATCAAGCTTATGCCGTCCGCTTTCCTAAATATCATGCTTTATTTTTTCCTAAAGGAGTTGGTCTTTCGACGTTGCAATTGCTGAAGTATTGTATGTTTGGTGTTGGATCGATAATATTATTTACCGATATTTTGATTTTCATTAGTATATTATTCAATCATGAGTGGGATTCTTTAGAAGTGATCGACATTACCACAACAAGCTGTATTGGTTTTGTTGCTTTTGTGTTCTTTTTCTTCTTCGTTTTTGGTGGGCGGTCAACTTTTATTTGTAACCGTATTTATGCCACTTTAGGTTATTCAAAACCGTGGTTACACAACAGTTGGTATGAAGAGTTCTTGTTTTTCAAAATGAATCGTCGTCGGGATCCTGAGCTCTTTGATGATCCTCAAACGCCAGAATTTCAAAAAATTAGAAATAAAGATATACAGTCTTCAGCTAATTATTACTGTCGAACGCCCATTATACCAAGTTGGGTAAATATTATAGATGAAAGTAAATATGATGTACAAATAACCAATCACCTAAAATAAACAAATTAAAAAGATTTCGTTTTTTTAGATTGTGCTTAAATGACCTTGCTTAGGCACAAAAAATAGTGTGGTGTCGACCCCTTCGTGTTGTAGCAATTGAATTTTTTTATCTATCCCCCCTGCATAACCCGTTAAATTACCGTTTGCGCCAATGACTCGATGGCAAGGGATGATAATGGATATTGGATTATGCCCAACCGCGCCGCCTACTGCTTGGCTAGCCATGCTTGTTTTGTTTGTTTTAAGGGCAATCTGTTTTGCAATATCGCCGTAAGTTGTGACTTTGCCATACGGGATATTACATAAAATTTCCCATACTAGCTGTCGAAAAGGGGAGCCATTTGGTGCAAGCTTAAGTTGAGATAGATTCGGTTTCTTTCCTGAAAAATAATCATCAAGCCATTTTTGGGTCGAGTTAAAAATAGCTAAATTAGGTTTTTCTTCTGTTTGAGTGTTAATTGTATGACCAAAATATTTTTCGCCTTCAATCCAAGCTCCAACTAACTTATTTTGTTGGCTGGCTAGAGTAATTAATCCCATTGGGGATGAATAGTTGCATAAATAAAACATCTTGTCTTTTAACTCTATTCGATAAAAACGATGTTAAATTATGCTTGTTTATGATGATAATTACTACCAATTTATTTATCAATATTGTTTGAATAGTAAATTAAGAGGGAATATGGCTCATCAATGAGCCATATTTTTTATGGTTATTTAGCTTTATTTTTGCCTTTTTCAATGTAGCTCATATCGCCTAAGCTTTCGACAATAAATTTTCCATCATCAGTATAACGAATTTTAGTGACACTTGCGTTACCAAGTCCCTCTGTCACTGGTTTATCTAACCATTCTTCAGCCATAGCCATGATAGCCATACCGTGAGATACCACTAAAACGTTACCACCACCTTGTGCTTTAGCTGATTCGGCAATGGCTTTTAACGAGGCTTGCATACGTGTTTTTACTTTATTGTAATCTTCTGCTTCACCAGATTTTTCGACAGCGGCAATGGCATCCATCATTTTTTTAAGGGTGATGTTTCCTTTTGCGAAATCCGCCATTAAATCTTTATCCGTTGCATAACCTAAATGCTGTGCAGCAGGGGTCCACATGTTTGGATCAAGATCGCCTTCGAATTCACCAAAACAGGTTTCGCGTAGACCTTCCATTTCGTTGATATTAATGGTTGTATCGCCTTTAGATTCTAAAACCACACGAGCTGTTTGACGTGCACGTCCCAAGTCGCTTGAATAAGTAGCAATAAATTTGACATCTTTTAAACCACGGCCAAGCTGCTCGGCAACTTCAACACCGGGTTTTATTAGTGGTGTATCTGACCAACCTTGAGCACGATGTACGTTATTGAACATGGTTTTGCCATGCCGAGTGACGTAAAGGTAAACATCATCAGCAAAAGCTTGTGATATAGTTGAAATAGCAATGATTAATGAGCTGATTAATATAATAAATTTTTTCATGTTTTATCCTTATTTATAACAAGTTAAATCGGTAATCAATAACAGTTTCTGCAGAAAGTGTTGGTGAGCGTTGGGCTTTGCCATGTTTATCGAGTTTTGGTGTAATATCTGACCCGCTAGTGGTTTTGTAAGACCATCCATAACCTACTTTAGATAAAATAGATAGGTTTTTAAATGCACCACTGGTTGGTTTCCATATGTCGAAAATATTTATTTCGCCATTTTTTAGTGTGTCATGTTTGTAATTAAATTCACCATAGTTCATATATAATCCAGTGCTGTTATCTTTGACAAAGTCGTAAGTTAACACACTGGTCAAGACTAGTTCTCCATCGCGCATATAGTCAGCACCTGCCGCGGCTAACCCATTAAAGCGACCCCGGGTGTTTTTACCTAAATGTCGGTTATAATATCCAATCGCATTGTGTTTGTTAGCATCAGTGTAAGCTAAGCCAATTTTGACGCTCCAGTCATCTTCTTTCCATTCGACATCAGTTGCATAATGCCATGCATGATCTTCAAACTCTTTTTTGTTTTGTTTCATGGCGTCATAATTGTCAAGTGCATAGCTTCCATAGAATTGTCCGCCTAAAATCAATTTTTGCATTGGTTTATAGGATAACTCAACTACGTGGCGCCTTAGGTAATCTTTCGCAACACCATAAGAATAATCCAAAGTTAGATCTTTATCTTTATAAGCGATTTCAGCAGTTGAAATATTATCAATGACTTTTTTACGGTCGGCTGTTAAAAAATGTAATTTTTTAGCAGATTCTCGAGGGAGGGTACTATCGATATATGCTAATGAAAAGTAGATGTTATCATATTTTAGTGTACCACTATAACCAAGATAGCTATGACGAGTAAGATGTTTAGATGAACTTATTATTCCAAAGTCTTTCAAACTATGCCAGCCCGCTTTACCCTTTAAATTAAAGTCGTCGTTTCCTAGTTTAATTTTTGCATAACGTTGGGTAAATTTATTAAAACCTTGAGCGTTGTGTTTGTTATAGCCTTTACCATCATTATAAAGTAAGTTACGGGATGCAAAGTAATCACTGGCTCCCAATTTTATTACGTTATCATAGGTAATATCAAATCCAATAGTATCAAATAGATAGCCAGACTTATAATCAAAACTAAATACTTGCCCCCAAGCACTGTGTACTTCTTTGGGTTGGGATGCATTTTCTTTTAAATATTTCCAATGATTACGTGTAGAAAAATCAAATTTAGAATCTGTGAAAAAAGTATTATATAAGGATGAATCATTATTCACTTCAGCCGCTAGAGCCGAACAAGTTGACAGACTCAGCAATGCAAGTGTGAGATATTTTACTTTCATTATTGTATTTCCTAACTTATGTTTAAATAAAAAATTAAAATTAATTTTTTATCTAGTGAATTCCATTATGTATGGATTATATTTTTATTTGTTTAATACGGCTTTGCCTTTATTGACATATGCCATGTTGCCAATTTCACTCACGTTATATTGACCATTTTTATAGGTAATTTTGACAACTGTTGCATTTGATAGCGGTTTATTTTTATCTTTGTTGTCAGTAAGATCATAAATCATCGCCTGCATTGACATTCCAGATGAAATAGCAAGAATGGTTTTTTCATGATTATGTTGTGCATTTTGGATGATGGTTTTTAACGCATCTTGTGTTCTTGCCTTCACTTGTTGGTAACTTTCAGCTTGGTGTTTAGGATCTGCTTTGGCAATTGAATTTATCATTACATCTATAGTTAGGTTGCCAGCTTGGTAATTTTTATAAAACGCATCGACAGAGTTATATCCTGCTAGTTTCATGCTAGCACGAACCATTTTTTTATTTGGTCCACCTTCAAAACCGCCAAAAAATACTTCACGTAATTCTTTAAGTTCACGAATTTTATAATCCTTAACATCTTTTTGTTTAAGAAGCTCTTGCATGGTTTCGCGTTGTCGCCCTGCATCGCTTGTATAATAAGCATCAAATTGGATATCTTTTAATCCTTCGCCCAGATAGTGTGCAAGTTCAATGCCTTGGTCTGTAAGCGGCGAATCGGCCCAACCTTGTACTAAATCATAGGTATTAAATAAGGTTTTACCATGGCGAGCAAAGTAGATTGTTATATCACCATCAGTATTGTTATCTTTTTCCTTAGGTGAGTGCTGGGCACAACTGGTTAGTAGAGCTGTAATAATGATTAACGTACTGGTTAGTAACGTTTTTATTGTTTTTTTCTTCATGCTATATTCCTTGAGAGGCTAATGATTAGTAGGGCACACTCATTTTGCAAATTTTATTTTAGGATAATAGGGGAATTAGTTATCATCATTCCCCTTAAATTATCTGACTATTTTAAATTCTCACCCCTAGATGAAATTACTGATTGATACCAGTAAAAACTCTGTTTTTTATAGCGTTTTAATGTACCAGAACCATCTTGGTTTAGGTCAACATAAATAAAGCCGTAACGTTTAGTTACCTCTGCTTTTGAGGCACTGATAAGATCGATTGGTCCCCAACTGGTGTAGCCCATGACTTCAACGCCGTCGTTAATGGCTTCTCGGATTTGTACTAAGTGATCATTCATATAATTGATACGGTAATCATCATGGATAGTACCATCAGCTTCGAGAGTATCTTTGGCACCGAGGCCGTTTTCGACAATAAATAATGGTTTTTGATAACGTTCATAAAGTAAGTTAAGTAGATAGCGAATACCAACAGGATCGATTTGCCATCCCCATTCTGAGGCTTTAAGGTAAGGGTTTGGTACCATATCTAAGATATTGCCTTTGGTCTTTTGCGACTCGTCAGCGGTTGCACAGCAGCTCATGTAATAACTGAACGAAACAAAATCGACGGTTTCTTTTAGATCTTGTTTGTCTTGTTCAGTAATATCGAGCTTGATGTTATGTTCTTTAAAGAATCGATTCATATAGGTTGGGTAATAACCTCTAACTTGAATATCACCAAAGAACAACCAACCGTGGTTTTCTTGATGTGTAGCCCAAACATCTTCTGGTTTTGGTGTTAATGGGTAGGCAACAGCACCTAGTAGCATATTACCGATTTTAGCATTAGGGATGATGTCATGACATAATTTAACGGCTCGGCTGCTGGCAACAAGCTGGTGGTGAATAGCTTGGTAGATTTGTTGTTTTGTGCTGTTTCTATCTAATCCTACACCTGTAAATGGTTCGTGTAATGACATGTTGATTTCGTTAAATGTTAACCAATATTTGACTTTATTTTTGTAACGTTCAAAGACGACTTTGGCATAACGAGTAAAAAACTCAATCACTTGGCGATTACCCCAGCCACCGTATTCTGTTACAAGGTTATAGGGCATTTCGTAATGTGATAGGGTGACGAGTGGCGTGATATTATGTTTTGCCATTTCGTCAAATAACTTATCATAAAACGCTAAACCATCTTCGTTTGGTTGCTGTTCGTCGCCATTGGGAAAAATTCGCGTCCAAGCAATAGATGTACGCAGACAGGTAAAACCCATTTCAGCAAATAGAGCGATGTCTTCTGGATAACGGTGATAAAAATCAATCGCGTTGTCTTTTATACTGCTAATATCGTGTTTGTTTCGATCAATAATATCGCCAAACAGTCCATTAGGTGTGCAGTCTGATGTTGATAATCCTTTACCTGCCTTGCGATATGCGCCTTCAACTTGATTGGCGGCAATAGCACCACCCCATAAAAAATCACTAGGAAATTGTGTTGACATGTTTTACTCCTTATTTGCTGATAGCGATAATAATGCATCACCATTTTTGGTAATATCTTGTTTAAAAATACACTCTATATCTTGATAATTATCAGTATTAGTTATAATTATCGGTGTGGTTACTTCAAATCCTGCTTGTTTAATTGCGTCGATATCAAAACTAACTAATAGATCGCCTTTTTTCACTTTACTTCCTGCTTCGATATGCGCTTGAAAGTGTTGCCCGTCTAATTTTACGGTATCAATACCAATATGAATTAATATTTCGGCACCGGAATTGGTTTGGAAACCAATCGCGTGTTTTGTTCTAAATAGTGATACTACTTCACCGTCATCAGGTGCTACGGCTTGACCAACAGTTGGGATGATGGCAATGCCTTTACCCATCAATTCATTGGCAAAAGTAGGATCGTTAACTTGGCTTAGTGGGATAACTTTGCCTGACATTGGGCTGAAAATAGTGACGCTATCGGTATTGGTTTGGTTGGTGTTGTCTTGGTTATTTGCTTCGTCTTTTTGAGTATCATTTTTTGATATCATGCTAATTTTATCTTGCGAAATGCCAAACAGATAAGTAGCGATTAAGGCAACGATAAATGAAATAAGACAACCAAATACAACTGCGTAAAATTTTTCATCAATGCCGTGTTCAGGTGAAATTAATTGTAAAAATGAAAAGACATTAATAAAGCTGAAGGAATAAATCACAGTATGGTAATAACCAACAATTGCACCACCAATAATTGCCGATAAGCAACCGATAATAAATGGTCTTTTAAGTGGTAAATTAACACCGTAAATAGCCGGCTCAGTGACACCAAAAATACCAGATAATACCGAAGAGCTTGCTAGCGCTTTAAATTCTGGATCTTTTGCTCTTAGCATTACAGCAAATACTGCACCAACTTGTGCAAATACTGCTGGAAATAATATTGGTAATAGAAAATCTTGATGAACAGCTGCTATATTGTTTAAACAAAGCGGAACAAGACCCCAGTGAATACCAAAAATCACCAATACTTGCCAAAGTGGTGCTAAAATCATCGATGCAATAATTGGGTTAAGTGCATACAAATATTCAATACCGGCAGCTATACAAGCACTACCATAAGTTACAGCAGGTCCAATAAGCGCAAAGGTCAATGGCACTGTGATAATGAAGCCAAGTAATGGTGCAATGAATTTTTTGAATGAATCATGCATGATTTTATATAAATTTCGTTCTAATAACGAATAAAACCACGCAGCTAAAATAACAGGGAATACCGATGAGCCATAAGGAATTAAGTCAATCGGAATGCCAAATAGTTCAGTTTTTAGCAAAAATTTGCCTGCCGGTATCATGTTGCTTACACTTGGGTGAAGCAATGCACCGCCAATAGCTAACCCCATATAAGGGTTACCACCAAACTTTTTAACGGCAGAAAAGCCTAAAATCATCGGTAAATAGTAGAGTGGAGCGTCGGATATTGCATCTAGAAACTTAAAAGTTGGTGTGTCTTTTTGGACAATATCTACTGTTTGTAATAGCGCAAATACTCCTTTTAAAATACCACCTGCCACCATGACGACTAACACAGGAATAAAAATATTTGATACTAAATCGATTAGTTTCGACAATAATCCCGATTTTTTATTCGATTGAGTTTTTTTGTTGTCGGTCTCGTTGAGATGAGTTAACTGCATAATGTCACTATAAACATCAGCAACATTATTGCCAATTACCACTTGAAATTGCCCACTACTTTGTACAACGGTTATTACACCTTTTTGTTTTTTTAGCACTTCGGCATCAGCTTTTGTTTCATCCTTTAGGACGAATCGTAAACGAGTTGCGCAGTGCACTAGGCTGATGATGTTATCTTTACCACCTATATTATTAATTATTGATTCGGCAAGCTCTTTGTTTTTCATACCTTATCCTTATTTTTGACAAAAAAAAACCTAGACCCCAAGCTTTGGGTCTAGGTTTTGCTTGCAAAGTAAATGTTTTTTAACTTTGCAGTAACAATCCAATTAGTGTTTTTAGATTAGCACAAATTTACAAAACAGATAAGACTTCTATAATAATGATCACAAAAGTGTGATTTACTTCACATTATGAATTTTTAAGTTCCGTACGCAGTCGTTCAATATGAATGGTTAAATATAGACTTTCATCATCCGAAAGTGGATGCTGATATTGTTGTATCAAATGCAGATCAATTTGTTTAGTACATAAATAGGCTTTTTTGTATTTTTGGCGGATAATTTCATATAACGAAGCATCTTGTTGTGGTTGGGATTGTTGATTTAGTATGCGGTGTGCAAAAAATTTTAAATGAGTGACAAAGCGCTGGTAAGATAGGCAGTTTTCATCATATTCAAAGTTAAAATGGTATTTTACGATATTGAGTATTTCGCGCATGATTTTTGTCATATTAACAATATTAGGCATAGTGCCATTAAGTTGCGCATTAATTATATGGAATGTGATGTAACCTGCTTCGTCTTCTGGCAGTTCTACGTTTAGGCGTTCTTTAATTATTGATAGAGCATATAAACCAATTTTAAACTCTTTGGGATAGAATTTTTTGATTTCCCATAAAAAACCATTAGGAATATCAAAGCCATGCTTATGGCGTTCAATAGCTGAATGAATATGATCGGTTAACGAAATATAGATACTATCTTGTAATTTACCTTCAATAAATTGTTTCGCATAATTAATAATAACTTCAGACGTGGTTAATACCTCAAGTGGGATCTGAGACAGTAACTCGGTAAATTTGAATGCTGTGTCTTTGTTTTCTAGTGAAAACTTTTTTTCGATAAGATTTGAATCAATTAAATCGCCTTCGCGTTTTTTAAAACCGATGCCACGGCCAGTAAGAATAAGCTCTTTCCCTTTTTCATCGATTGTTACAACAACGTTATTGTTTAGTATTTTATGAACTTTCATTATATTTAATCTAACTTTTTAGATAAGCTATTATCAATCGCACTCAAAAAATAGAAAGCAGAAATATAAAAAAGTGTGATAAGTATCATATTTTTGCTAGATCAGTTATTGACAAATACTTAATATTATAAAAAAACCCGATCGACTAAGCGTATCGGGTAATGTTTTATTATTTAGCTGAATTATTGCGCTAATAATTTATTCATAGTTTGAATAAATTTGCTTGGATCGCTAAGCGAGCCTTTTTCAGCAAGTAAAGCTTGATCAAGTAATAGTTCAACCCAATCGTTAAATGCGCTTTCGTCTTGCGTATCGGCAATACGTTTAACCAATTTATGATCTGGATTTATTTCAAACGTGTATTTGATTTCTGGCGCTTTCTGACCTGCTGCTGCAAACAATTTAGCCATTTGTGTACTCATTTCGTCAGCGGCTGTGGTGACAATTGCTGGTGTATCAGTTAACCGATGCGTTAATTTAACATCTTTTACTTTATCGCCTAATGCAGTTTTGACTCGTTCAATAAATGGTTCAAGTTCTTTTTCAACTTGTTTTTGATCTTCACTGTTTTGATCGGCAAGTTTTTCGATTGATTCGTCTGATTTACTAATAGATTGGAACTGTTTGCCATCAAATTCAGTTAAATTGCTCATCATCCATTCATCAATACGATCGGACAACAATAATACTTCAATGCCTTTTTTACGGAATAGCTCAAGATGAGGACTATTTTTAGCAGCACCATAACTGTCAGCGGTAATATAGTAGATCTTTTCTTGACCTTCTTGCATACGGCTAATGTAATCATCTAACGCAACAGTTTGCGCATCGCTATCAGTGTGAGTTGACGCAAAACGAAGTAATTTAGCAATTGCTTCACGGTTGGCAAAGTCTTCACCAGTACCTTCTTTTAATACTAAACCAAACTCACTCCAGAACTGTTGATATTGTTCTTTGTCGTCTCTAGCAAGTTTTTCAAGCATTTGTAACACACGTTTAGTACACGCATTACGCAAGTTTTGGGTGATTTTGTTGTCTTGCAAAATTTCGCGCGATACATTTAATGGTAGATCATTTGAATCAATTAAGCCTTTAACAAAACGTAAATAGTTTGGCATAAATTGTTCTGCATCATCCATAATAAACACGCGTTGCACATAAAGTTTTAGGCCGTGTTTATTATCGCGATTCCACATATCCCAAGGTGCTTTTGCTGGGATATAAAGTAGACTAGTATATTCTTGCTTACCTTCTACACGATTATGGCTCCAGCTTAATGGGTCAGCAAAGTCGTGTGACAGGTGTTTATAAAATTCTTTGTATTCTTCATCAGTGACTTCTGATTTGCTACGTGTCCAAAGTGCTTGGGCTTTGTTAACTTTTTCCCACTTAACTTCTTTGCTTTCTTCGTCAGTGGTTTGTACTTCAACAGGAAGTGAAATGTGATCAGAATATTTGCTAATGATAGAACGCAAACGCCAATCATCTAAAAACTCTTTTTCGTCTTCTTTTAAGTGTAAAGTGATTTCGGTACCACGAGTTTCTTTATTATCGTCAGATATTGTATATTCACCTTCACCCGCTGACTCCCACTTAACCGCTTCGTCAGCTTTTGCAGTGGCTGCGCGTGTTCTAACAGTAACTTTATCGGCAACAATAAAAGCAGAATAAAAACCTACACCAAACTGACCAATTAGTTGACTATCTTTAGCCTGATCACTACCAATCGATTCTAAAAACGCTTTAGTGCCTGATTTAGCAATTGTACCCAAGTTTTCAATCACCTCATCACGTGTCATACCAATACCGTTATCGGAAATCGTTAAAGTGCCGGCTTCTTTATTGGTCGAAATACGCACACCAAGTTCACCATCACCCGCATATAGATCTGGATTTTCAAGTGCTTTAAAACGGAGTTTATCGGCCGCATCAGATGCGTTAGAAATAAGCTCTCTTAAAAAAATCTCTTTATTTGAATATAAAGAGTGAATCATTAAATGTAGAATTTGTTTAACTTCGGATTGAAATCCGCGCGTTTCAGTGCCTTGCTTACTCATTGACTAGTACCTCTATTATATTTAGCTATTTCAATTAATTCTAACGACAATAACAACTTTTATTATTTTTCGCTGCCTACTTAGTACATTGTCAGTTAGTATTAATCGAATAAAATTAACATAATGATTTGATTTATTGATGTATTGCTATATGGGAATGAAAAAAAAGATTTCAATAGAAATGGGAAAATTAATTTATCTCTTACACATTGTTTGGTTATTTTTTGTTAATAAACTTAACTAAAACTGCCGCAAAAATAGGGCAAAAAAAAGCCTTGAATGAATCAAGGCTTTAAACTAAAAAAACACGTTACACTAAATTACAATTACATTAACCCGTAAACAAGAATAAAAATCACCGCAACAGGAATTACGAATCGTGATAATAAAGTCCAAACACTAAACCAGAAAGGACTTAAATTTAACTCTGAGCGGATGCGTTTTTGATTCATCATCCATGCACCAAATATCACAGTGCCTAATCCAGTCACTGGTAACATGATTTTACTTGTTAAATAGTCTAATAAATCAAAAATGTGTTTATCAAAGAGTTTAACATCGGACCATAAGTTAAAGGATAACAAACAAGCAATACCTAAAGCCCAAATGACGATACTACTTGTGATCGTTGCTGCTTTTCTGCCTAGTGGAGTTTTTTCTTCTAATAATTCAACGGTTGGTTCAAGTAACGAAATAGAAGACGTTAATGCCGCAAAAGTTAAGAAGATAAAGAACAATATACCTAAAATCGCACCACCAGCCATGTTACCAAATGCTATTGGTAGTGTAACGAAAATAAGGCCTTCTCCTACTGCTGGAGGTAAACCGTTAGCAAAAACTAAAGGGAAAATAGCTAAACCAGATAATACGGCAACAATAACGTCTAATATTACAACTGTACGCGCAGTTGACAATAAGTTGACGTCTTGTCCTAGGTATGAACCATATGCCATCATAATACCCATACCTAACGATAAACTAAAGAATGCATGACCTAATGCCGCTAAAATAGCCGTGCCATTTAACGCTGACCAATTAGGTGAAAATAAAAATTCACATGCAACACCAAAAGATGGACCGCTAGCATAGGCCGCATAGCCAACAAGAATTAATAATAAAATACCTAATCCTGGCATCATTAGCTTACAAGCACGCTCTAAACCTGCACCAACACCTAAGGCAACGATAAGTGCAGTGATGGCCATAAATATGGTATGCCAAGTCAATAAATGGCTTACGTTACCACGGAAATCATCAAAAATTTGTTGAGTAACTGCACCACTTGCTCCATCAAATGAGCCTTTAGCTGCTATAAAAATATAATCGGTCGCCCAACCGCCAATAACGCTATAAAATGATAGGATTAAAAAAGAACCTACTACACCAATAATACCGACCCAGCGCCAAGATTTTGAATGGCCTTCTGCAACTGCGACATCTTCCATTGTATGGATTGGGTTTTTTTGCCCACGACGGCCAATTAGCCATTCTAAAACTAAAATCGGCAAGCCGATAAGAAACATAAATAGCAAATAGGTAAGTACAAATGCAGAACCGCCCATTTGACCTGCCATATATGGAAATTTCCAAATATTACCCAACCCAACAGCAGAACCTGCCGCAGCAAGCATAAATCCCATGCGCGAGCTCCATTGTGAGTGGCTTTTTTTCATAGTACCAGTACTCATTAATATTTTTCCTTTAGTCTTATTAATTTAATTCAGCGTTGTGAATAGTGTTTTTTGTTAATAAACCTTTGATCATGCCATGAAATAAACCTATAAACAAGATATTATTCAGGTTATTAGTTAAATCTGTATGAAAATTTAGCAGGTTAAATAGACATGTATCATATTCAATTTTAAGATGATTGCAATGGTCGCTATCTTACAAAGAAGAATAATTAGGGCCATTTATTGATAATCACAAGCACATAGCATATAGTTGATATTAGATTTTATTGATATTAAAGAGCCATTATGTCACAAAATATAGACCAAAACGAAATTGACAAATTTTCACAACTTGCTGCCGATTGGTGGAATCCAAATGGCAAATGCAAACCACTGCATATAATCAATCCATTGCGAGTGGATTATGTACAACAAAAGTGCGGACCGTTAACTAGCAAAACCGTACTTGATGTAGGATGTGGTGGGGGGATCTTGTCTGAAAGCCTAGCCAAATTGGGGGCAAATGTGACCGCCATAGATCTTGCAGATGAATCGCTTAGCGTTGCCAAAATTCATGCCGAACAAAATGGCCTTACGATCAATTATCAAAAACAAACGGTTGAAGATCATGCACAACAACACCCAGGATATTATGATGTGATTACCTGTATGGAGTTGTTAGAACACGTGCCAGATCCGTTTTCGATTATTCAAGCTTGTGCAACATTACTTAAACCCGAAGGCAAACTGTTTTTATCGACCATTAATCGTAATCATAAAGCCAAATTACTATTAATTTATGGGGCAGAATATATTGCTCGCCTAGTGCCCAAAGGTACGCACGACTTTAATCGTTTTATTCGCCCATCAGAATTAATGACACTTGTTGAACAAGCTGAACTCATTGTTGGTGATGTAATAGGAATGGAATACCATTTATTAAAAAACCAATTTCAATTAGGACCAAATATTGATGTTAACTACATCTTAATGGCTAATCGTAAATAGTTTGCTGATAATAAATCGCATCTAACACTAAATATCGCTGGTTTTTTATAGTAAAAGTGAGTAAAATGCTTCGGCAATATTTTATCAACAACCCAACCCAATGGTGAATATTGTCATGTCTCGCATAATTAAAGAAGCCCTCACGTTTGACGACGTATTGTTAGTTCCAGCTCACTCAACGGTATTACCTAACACAGCCGATATTAGCACTCAACTAACCCAAACTATAAAGCTCAACATTCCAATGCTATCTGCCGCAATGGACACAGTTACTGAAGCTGATCTTGCTATTGCGCTAGCACAAGAAGGCGGAATTGGTTTTATACACAAAAATATGTCCATCGAAAACCAAGCTAATCACGTAAGACGTGTTAAGAAGCATGAAAGTGGTATTGTGCAAGATCCGGTATCTGTCTTACCTACTTCTACTATACGGCAAGTTATCGAATTGGCTAAAGAATATGGCTTTGCAGGGTTTCCTGTTGTAACTGAAAGCCAAGAGTTAGTCGGAATTATTACCGCACGTGATGTCCGGTTTGCAACTGATTTATCTTTACCCGTTACAGCTGTTATGACGCCAAAAGAACGTTTAGTTACTGTAAAAGAAGGAGAGCAACGCGAAATCGTACTGCAAAAAATGCATGAACACCGTGTTGAAAAAGTTCTTGTGGTTGATTCACGATTTCACCTAAAAGGCATGATCACCGTCAAAGACTATAACAAAGCGGAACAAAAACCTAATGCTTGTAAGGACGAAAAAGGCCGCCTACGTGTAGGTGCCGCTGTTGGTGCCGCAGCCGGTAATGAAGAGCGTATTGCCGCATTAGTTGAAGCGGGGGTTGATGTATTATTAATTGATTCATCACACGGCCATTCAGAAGGTGTACTAGAGCGTATTCGCCAAGCAAGAAAGGCTTATCCTGATCTACAAATTATTGGTGGCAATATTGCAACAGCCGAAGGCGCCAAAGCCTTAATTGATGCAGGTGTTAGCGCGGTTAAAGTTGGAATTGGGCCTGGATCTATTTGTACAACCCGTATTGTCACGGGTGTTGGTGTACCACAAATTAGCGCTATTATGGATGCGGTCGAAGTGGCACAAAAACACAACATCCCAGTTATTGCTGATGGTGGAATTCGCTTTTCTGGTGATATTGCTAAAGCGATCGCCGCAGGCGCTTCTTGTGTAATGGTTGGTTCAATGTTTGCTGGTACCGAAGAAGCCCCCGGTGAAATCGAACTATTCCAAGGTAGAGCCTATAAATCATACCGTGGAATGGGATCACTAGGTGCAATGGCCAAAGGATCTTCTGACCGCTATTTCCAAACCGATAACGCTGCCGACAAGCTTGTACCAGAAGGTATAGAAGGGCGCATTGCCTATAAAGGTCCATTAAAAGAAATTATTCACCAACAAATGGGGGGCTTAAGATCTTGTATGGGGCTAACTGGTTGCGCAACAATTAATGACTTACGTACGAAATCGACATTCTACCGTATTACTGGCGCAGGTATGAAAGAAAGTCATGTCCATGACGTTCTTATTACCAAAGAGCCACCTAATTATCGTGCAGGCTCATAAAAAAAGAGGGATTTCCCTCTTTTTTTATTATCTCAACACTGTCTAAAAATATTAAAATCAATTAATTACATAAAAATGGACGACGCTTTCTTTATCCCCGATACCCGCCGATCACTTTACACCACACCAAAGTGACCATGTTGGCGTTATGGCATTAAAGCAATTTCCTGACAACCCACATATTGGATTTTTAGAAGCTGTTTATTTTGCAAAAAAATCCTTTAAATAGGACGTGGTTATGGTAGCTATTTTGAACATCAAACTACAAACGTCCAAAACTCTCGCATTTAATCTATTTAATTGACCCAAACCATTTCCCAAAACATACCAACAAAATCTTATCCATCATCCTGACAAAAATTTACAGTTTTTTAACAAAAAGGCCAACACATTATTTTTCAACTAATTATAATTTAAATTTTTTAAATCAGAGTAATGCTCATTAGTTGAGCGTGTAATTATAAAGATTAAAATAAAACAATTAATTAACAGGATGAATGAAGTGCGCTACCATAGTTGGATTCTAGTTTGCCAAAACTACGCCCTAAATTTTTTTCAATATCACCGTAGTCTAAAACAGACTCCATTCTCATTTTTATTATCGAAATCATCGAGCTTAGCGTCACCGTCTGGGGTATCATCAAGGTCAAGGTGCAAGCCTTTATCCCTCTTATCCAAGTCTTCATTGGCCTTTGCGGCATTGTTATTACTGTCGTGTTCGTTTGGTACACAAGCGTTATCGATTTATATGTCGTCAAGTACATCAAACGTTATTGAAGGTAGTGAGCCGTATTTAACGTTTGATGGAGGGCGAACTAAGGAGTTTTCAGCGAAGACTTTATTGTCTATCACGTTGCCAGATGGTCGAATCATTAAACCAACGTTTAATACATCAAATGCCATGAATCCAATAAGGTTACCTTATGCAGGGATTACATTGGGGGATATAGGCACGTTAATACCACCATCAGCTGATTCAGTAAGTTTAAATGATTTAGTGAACACCTATCATTATTGGGGAGATGCTGATGGAGATGGTGAGGATACCAATGGTGTTACTGTGACGGGTAGTATCTCGGTGAATTTTACTGATAAGGACGGTAATACGGTAGGTCGTAATGATATATTAGATTCCTGTAAGGCCCCATATAAGATAACATTGAGTAGTACAGAAGGAAGTTTAACTACACAGTACGGAGTCCCTAATACAAGCCATTTCGATAGTTACTCAGTGTCGTATTATATCAATCCGTATGATTCTAGTATTTGTTATATAAGGCCGAATCTCAATAATGGCTTACATGATTTTAGAGGCCCAGCTAACATATGGAATCCCGGCAACGGTTTTTTAGTTCAGTCAACCAGTCCGTTATCTTACGGTAATAATTTTCCTACTACGGGTGCTGATGGTTTGTATTTTGATTTAATTGTCCGTGGCGGAGATGGAAATGAGTTGACGTGGTCACCTGTCACCTTGGGCGGGATAACTGCTACAGTCACATGGGTAAGACCAAACAAAAGTGATGATTGGATTTTTAATAGAACCCGTGTAGCTCGGGTAACATTAACGGGTCCTAGGGCAACTCCTGGTCAGGTGGCTTCTGATAATCCTAGTACGCTTGAAAAGCCATCTTTGCCGCAGACATTTGAGTTAGTGGGTAAGGATAGTAGTGGTAATGTGATACTCAAGTATGGGTTTATGTTGAAGCAGTGGTTTGTCAATCGGGGGTATGAGTTCTTTGATATAGAAACTCAAACAGCTTGGTGTAATAGTTTGGGTTATCGAATGCCGCATATAAAGGATTTAACTAACGCGAAGTGTGGTATACATTTTAATTTTCGGTGCGTAGACGGAATCGATGGCGCAACACCGTCATCATCTCATAATTTTTACCAACGACAAATAGGTGCAGGATTTTTCACTGAGTGGGGGCAGTTGATAAGTTACAGCGGTCCGGGCTTTGGTCGCTACGAAAACTGGACGAGCGACGCTTCAGGTAATCAGTGGTTTTCTGTCAGCCCGATTGACGGCAAGGTCCTTCTCGACTTTCCGGAGATCCGCAATAATGTTGTTTGCACCGTACCTTAGTCTTTAATTCTTAGACTTAGGGCTCGGGGGGATGGTGCCAACAAGAAGGAAATATAGCAAAGAACAGCGCCTCCGCGGAGTTGGGGGGGATTAGTAAAATGGGGCTTGTGCTGTTGTGGTTAATTACTACAACAACATAAGCCCCAAACAACCGCAATAACTACTTTTAATTATTAAAACATGCTTCAATTTTTCATTAAAAATCGGTCAGAAAAGGTATTGATTTTATTAGAGTTTTTATTCTGTGGTTTTTAACCAAAAACCACCAGTAAAAGTCGTCCCCAGTAGCTCGCCAACGTAGGCTGACTCATCCTTTAACAAAACTTTACAAATTTTTAACAAAAAAGGTAGCGCATTATTGGTCAAGCGGTTATAATTTAATCGCTTTCAAAGCAAGGGAGTGCTCATTATTAGAGCAGTCATTTATAAAAAATCGAAATAAAACAAAAATTTACTTGACAGGATGATCGAAATGCGTTACCATTTATGGCATCTGGCATCTGGCATCTGGCCTGCCAAACCTACGCCCAAAATCTTTTTCAATTTCACCGTAGTCTAAATCAGACACAGTTCTTATTTTCATCACCGAGGTCATTTCGCGTAGCGAAATGGACGCCGTCATCGAGGTCTTTACTGGCGATGTTTTCGGCGGGTACTTCGGCAACATCCTTGGAAACATCGTCGGAAACTGCTTTGGTCAGGTCATCGGCCACATGTTCGGCAAAATTATCGTCGATATCCAAGTGGTTATTAAAGCCGCCATTGGTATTCAAACCGGCATTATGGTTTAGACCTTCATTGTTATCTAAATTGTTATCTAAATCGGCGTTGTTCTTCGCGTTGTTGTTCTTGTTGTCGTATTCACAGAGTTCTGTGGCATTAACGGCTTATACATCAAAGTATATCGTGGGTAGTCCACCATATTTAACATTCGACGGTGGTCAAACAAAGGCCACATCAACGGATAGTTTGTTGTCTATTCGGTTGCACAATGGTCGGGTTATCACGCCGTCTACTAATACATCAAGTGTATCAAATCCAATAGGATTGCCTTATGCAGGGAATACTTTGGATGATATAGATATGATGGTCCCATCATCGGTTAGTTCAGTGAGTATAAGTGATTTAATCACTCGATATAATTATTGGCGTGATGATGATGGTGATGGACAGGGTGCTAATGGTGTTACCGCATCGGGGAGTATATCGGTATCGTTTAGGGATAAGGATGGTAATACCGTTGGTCGTAGTGATGATTTAGATGTATGTAAGGCTCCTTATAGGGTAACATTAAGTAGTACAGGGGGATATTTACAGACCCGGTACGGAGTTCCTAATAGGACTAGTTTTAGTGGAGCTACGGTGGATTATTATATCAATCCGTATGACAGTAGTCCTCGTGTTTGTCACGCAAGGCCGAATTTGTTGTTGGGTGGTACAACTGGCATCGATTCTAATGATAACCCTCGCTACGCCGGCCCAGCTAACATATGGTCTCCTATAAAGGGTTTTTTAACTCAGTCAACTGATTCATCCTCTTACGACCGAAATTTTCCTACAACGGGTGCTGATGGGTTGTATTTTGACTTAGAGATGCCTGCAGGAGTGGATGGAAGTCAGTTAAGTTGGACAGTTAGCACAGTTGGTAGTCTAGGGGCAACGGTGAGTTGGAGACGGCCAAACCAAGGCACAGACAAAGATAATTGGATTAGAGATAAATCCAGTTATGTAACACGGGTAACGTTGCATGGTCCTAGGGCAAGTAGTTCTCAGATAAATTCAAGTAGTCCTAGTCGGCTTACTCCGTCGCTATCTTTGCCACAGAGATTTGAGTTGGTCGGTAGGGATGGTAGAGGTAATGAGGTGAGGTATGGATTTGTGTTAAAGCAGTGGTTCGTCCATCGGGGTAATAAAGGGGATACTCAGTCTAATCAAATATCTTGGTGTAGTCGTTTGGGTTATCGTGCGCCACAGGTTAAGGATTTAACCAATTCAAGAGGTTTCAATTTAGGCGCCTCACCTCGTTCATCTGGTGATCATTACATGCGTCATATAGGTTCTGGTTTTTTCACGGAGTGGGGCTTCATGGGCGGCTACGCTGATGCGGGCTTCGTCGGCTACTACTGGACGCGTAGCTCGGCAAGTAGTGGCCGTGGGTTCTCTGTCCGCTTGCCCTACGGTGATGTCAACAGCGACGTTGTTTCCCTTGGCGCCTATGCTGTTTGCACCGCACCTTAGCTTTTATTTCTTATTCCTTAATCCTTGGGCCGCGGGGGCGGTTATGGTGCCTGAGAGGACAATCTAACAAAGAATAACGCCCCCGCGTAAGTTGGGGCATTTCCTTAGGGTTGCGCTGTTGCGGTTTAAATTTGTGGTCTATTTATAGTACGGCAGGGTTTCGGACGTTTTGACCTTGGGTGAACAAAATAGCTATCGTGACCACGTCCGAGCAAAGGGAATTAAAGCGAATTCCCTTTGCAATCCCACGCTTTGGCTGCAGAATGTGGCCTGCGGCTGCCCTCCGCCGCCGCTCGGTCTTAACGCACCGTTTGTGGAAGCGCTCCCGGCGCACCACAAACTCGCCAAACGTCCTGTTTGGCGTGCTAACCTCGCTCTGTTGTCGGCACATTCTGACGCCGGAATAAGACAGACAGCATAATCTTAGGTGTTTTTTTTGTGAGTTGTTTTTGTATTAAAAAGCAATGTAATTTCATCCAAAAAGTGGTCAGAAAAGGTATTGATTTTATTGAAGTTTTTATTTTTCTGTTTTTAAGCTAAATCAATCACTTACACAACCTAAGCAAATCGCCGACATACAACAAATCAACAAAACCAAGAATAGCGCCCCAATAACAGCAAGTTAACCGCTCCAAACCCTTTTTTTAACGATAATTTAAAATTAAATAAAATCAATAAATTATAAAACACCTCAAAAAAAGGGTTTTCAAAGATGAAATTGTTGTTTATCTTTATACAGCAAGATTTATCAAATCTTAAGCTCTACCTTAACGCCGTATAGGCGGTTTAGAAAATGCGATGTTTAACTAAAGCCATATCAATGTTCCTTAACGCCGTATAGGCGGTTTAGAAAGGCATAAAGCTGCTCCCATTCTTGCAGTTGGGCCTTAACGCCGTATAGGCGGTTTAGAAACACCATTTATTAGTTTATTCTCTTGTAACGTTCCTTAACGCCGTATAGGCGGTTTAGAAACGTAGCTTTTTGTATTTGCTGTGACTTTATCACCTTAACGCCGTATAGGCGGTTTAGAAATCGCGGCCAACACTGAATGTAACGGTTTGCGTCCTTAACGCCGTATAGGCGGTTTAGAAAGAATAGAAAACCTGTTTTAGAATAAGCCACAGCCTTAACGCCGTATAGGCGGTTTAGAAATGCTGGCAATAAATATCGGGCTACATCTTCCGCCTTAACGCTGTGTAGGCGTTTAATCAAAATAAAATCAACGATATAACTATAAGAACATAATATCTTCCAAAAAAGGATGGTTATGTTATTTGTCCTATTCCGGCGTCAGAATGTGCCGACAACAGAGTGAGGTTAGCACGCCAAACAGGGATGTTTGGCGAGGCTATGCTTCGCCGGGAGCGAATCATAGCCGGTGCGTCAAGACCGAGCGGCGGCGTCGGGTAGCCGCAGGCCACATTCTGCAGCCAAAGCGTGGGTTGTTAGGGAATTCGCTTTAAATTCCCTAACTCGGACGTGGTCACTGTAACTATTTTATTCACCCAAGGTCAAAACGTCCGAAACCACCGCACCTAATTTATTCTATTCACCAAAACAAAAAGTCCTGATTTTCCGCCAAAAATCAGTCAGAAAAGGTATTGATTTTATTAAAGTTTTTTTTTGGGCTATTTTTTTACAAAAACCGCCTAATGAAAACACAACAACCCATCCCAAAAACGATGGTTATGTTATTTGCCCTATTCCGGCATCAGAATGAACTGACTGTTTTACGATTACGGGATTTAAGTAATGAGAATAAAAAAGACATGATAACTCCAAACGAATAAAATTGAGCATTTTATTCGTTTGGAGCTAACAGCACTATAAATTTATAATGTAGATAAATTCATGTTTATTTTTGCATTGCACGCGTTTAAATATTTTAAAATCGTTTTTATATTTGTGTTTAATGGTGCTCTCTCAATTCTGTTTATGTTAGATGGTGCAACATCTAAACGTTTTGCAAGCTCAGTTTGAGATAATTTTGCTGTTTCTCTTGCTGTTAACAACAATTCACGCAATTTCCACTCGTCCTCGGCTTCATCATATGCAGCCCTCGCGACAGGGTCAGCAAGCGCAATCTCTTTGATTTCACTAAATGTTGTGCTGTGTTTTTTACTCATTTTCAATCATCTCCAATAATCTTGTTCGTGCTATTTGTAGTGCGCCAGATGACGTTTTTTGTGTTTTTTTAACAAATGCATGTAAAATAAAAATTGTTTTTTCTTTTTGATATACATAAATAGTTCTAGCTATATTATTGCGCTCCAACGCTCTCAATTCAAACAACCCACCGCCCAAAGCTTTACTATGTGGCATTTGCATTTGTCCGAATAGCTCCAGTTTTTCAATCAATTTAATTGTTCGCCCCCTTAATTCTGCTGGTAACCCCAGAATTTCAGATTTCGCATCATCATGCGTTTTTATTGTGAACATTTAATCAATCCATTTTGTTATTTTTAATAATTGTATCAAATTCGATAAGAAACTCAATAAAACTGTTATTTATTTTAATAAAAATATCAAAATAAATCTTTTTATCAAAAAAGATGGTTATGTTGTTTGCCATATTCCGGCATCAGAATGTGCCGACAACAGAGCGAGGTCAGCACGCCAAACAGGGATGTTTGGCGAGTTTGTGCTGCGTCTGGAACGACAAATTTGTCTGGAACAAATTTGGACACCTGAGCATAGCGAAGATGGCCTCGAAGAGGCGAGTAGTGCCGCAGGCCACATTCTGCAGCCTTGCGTGGGGTTTTTAGGGGATTTCGCAAAAAATTCCCTAACTCGGACGTGGTCACTGTAGCTATTTTGTCCACCCAAGGTCAAAACGTCCGAAACCACCGCACCCAATTTATTCTATTCACCAAAACAAAAAAGCCTAATTTTCCGCCAAAAATCAGTCAGAAAAGGTATTGATTTTATTAAAGTTTTTATTTTTACTTTTTTAAATTAAAATCAACCACTTAAAAAATCTATCGATTTGTATTGATAACCCACTAACTGCTATTTTTTATTAATAGCTTGTCTACATCCCCCTTATTTAAATTAATTCACCAATAAACCACTTCCCTCGTTGTGAGGTCATTTACATTGTTTAATATTGCATCAATTATCGGCAGTTTAAAGACTATTTTATTGGTTTATGGTATGATTATCGTCAAATTCAACGACAATAAGTTATGGTGATTATGAGTTATCAAGTTCTGGCACGCAAATGGCGACCAAAATCATTTTCTGAAGTTGTGGGGCAGGAACATGTCCTTAAAATTTTGTCTAATGCGCTATCACTTGGTCGCGTTCATCATGCTTATTTATTTTCAGGAACGCGTGGCGTCGGTAAAACCTCAATTGCGCGTTTGTTAGCTAAAGGGCTTAATTGCGAAACTGGCATTACGGCAACGCCTTGCGGGGTTTGTGATAATTGTCGTGATATTGAGCAAGGGCGATTTGTTGATTTGCTCGAAATTGATGCCGCATCGCGTACCAAGGTCGAAGATACGCGTGAAATCCTTGATAATATTCAATACTTGCCAACCAAAGGGCGCTTTAAGGTCTATTTGATTGATGAAGTCCACATGTTGTCACGCAGTAGTTTTAATGCATTACTAAAAACTCTAGAAGAGCCACCCGAGCATGTTAAGTTCTTATTGGCGACAACGGATCCACAAAAATTGCCGATTACTATTTTGTCGCGTTGTTTGCATTTGCATTTAAATGTGCTTGATACAGCGCTAATCAGCAAACAATTAGCTCATATTTTACAGTTAGAAAAAATCAGTAGTGAACCTAAAGCGATTGGGATGTTAGCAAAAGCCGCTAATGGAAGTATGCGTGATGCACTGAGTTTGACCGATCAAGCCATCGCTCTTGGTAATGGTATGGTTGATGCTAATTCGGTGGCGGTTATGCTGGGTACGCTTGATAAATCAATTCCGTTTTCGTTTGTTGAGGCATTGCATCATGGTGATGGTAATGCACTAATGCAACAAATCGAAGCCGCTGCTATGCAGGGAGCGGATTGGGATACTTTGTTAGCCGAAACCATTACCTTGTTGCATCAAATTGCGTTATTACAAGTAGTGCCAACAGCATTAGGTGATTATACCGATAACGAAGACCGTATCCGTTTTTTAGCACAATATATGTCGCCGAATGATGTGCAGTTGTTTTATCAAATTTTGTTGATGGGTCGTAAAGAACTTGCTTTTGCTCCCGATAAAAAAATCGGTGTTGAAATGAGCTTTTTACGTGCTTTGGCTTTTATGCCTAAGGCGGTTGATGCTGTTACTTCCCCCGTTGCTGTTAGTCCTGTTTCTGTTCAAAGTAATACAAAGCCACAAGGGCAAATGCAGTCACAAACTCAGTATGCTGACCCTGTACCAACAACAAGAGCACCACATGTAGCTCAGACTGAGAATATCTCTGCTACTCACTCAGCGCAAACTACATCACCAGCCGTCAATACGCAACAATCAGATCTTAGTTCGCCTTTACCACAACAACCGCAAAATTCTTCGCAACCAGTGAGCGATACGTCGCCTGTTATAGCTCAAAAGGTTGAGCAAACGGCTAATATTAAATCAACCACTGACGATGTAGCGATTCCTGAAGATGTTTCGTCTGTGACTAAGAGTATTTTAGAAATGCGTATGCAGTTGATGAAAGAGGAACAAAAGCCAAAAAAGTCTAAAGCGGTTGGTGCGACTAGTGTTGCTCAACCCAAAACTCCAGTAGTCAGTGCATCACTTGAACGAATTAAACAAAACTCGGCAACTGTTGAGTCAGTCAATACTGATAACGATGAAGGTAGTTGTGAGAACGAGGAAGAAGAGATCACAGCCGAAAATTATCAATGGCAAGCCAGTGGCTTAATTGCTATGAAAGAAGAGGTTGTGGTTGATACAAAAGCTTTTCGCGAGTCACTTAATGGTGAAAAGACCCCCGAAATGACCAAAAAATTGATTGCCGAGATGGCTCAAAAGGATGCATGGTGTGCTGAAATCGAACAGTTGGATTTGTCGCCTTTGATTAAGCAAATTGTGGTTAACTCTGCTTTTGAGCAAGTAGATAATGGAACGATAGTGTTGCATATGCGATCGGCAGTTAAACACTTAATTAATTCGGCAGGGAATGTGATTAAAGTGAAAAAAGCACTTTGTAAATATCACAATCAAGAGCTTGATGTGAAGATTGTTATTGATGATGATCAAAATCGTAAGACGCCAATTGAAATGCGTGAAGAGTTGTATCAACAAAAACTAGCACAGGCAAAAATAACTATTGCCGAAGATCCAAAAGTGGCAACAATTTGCCGATATTTTGATGCCAAGATTGATGAAGCAAGTGTTCGTCCTGTATAATCGTGGCTATATTTTTTAACGAGGAATTATTATGTTTTCAGGTGGAAAAGGCGGTTTGGGTAATTTAATGAAACAAGCCCAACAAATGCAAGCAAAAATGCAACAAGCGCAAGAAGAGATCGCTAAATTAGAAGTGACTGGCGAGTCGGGCGCGGGTATGGTTAAAGTCACTATTAACGGTACGCATAGCTGTAAACGTGTTGAAATTGATCCATCACTATTAGCAGAAGACGATAAAGAGATGTTAGAAGATCTTATTGCCGCTGCTTATAACGATGCTGCTCGCCGTTTAGATGATGCACAAAAAGAAAGAATGGCGCAAGTGACTGGTGGCATGCAATTACCACCAGGTTTTAAAATGCCGTTTTAAGTTAACGCATTCATTTAGTTAGTTAACCCTTTTATATTGCCGAGTTTGTTAATCAACTCGGCAATGTTTTAGTTATGCCTGTCTATTTATACAGTTTTTCTTTATTATTTTTTTGCTATCAGGTAAACTACTTTAATCATTTGCTTAATTATTACGCTTTATTATTAAGGATATATTGTGATTGGTCGTTTACGTGGCACTATTATTGAAAAGCAACCTCCTAAAGTACTGATTGAAGTTGGTGGAGTCGGTTACAATGTGTTTATGCCGATGACCTGTTTTTATGAATTACCTGAAAACGGGAAGGAAGTTATTGTGTTAACTCATTTTGCTGTGCGTGAAGATGCTCAAGTGCTTTATGGGTTTAATCAAGAGCAGGAACGTGAGTTATTTCGTGAGCTAATTAAGGTTAATGGTGTTGGTCCCAAATTAGCATTAGCTATTTTGTCGGGTATGTCTGCATCGCAATTTATTAGTGCGGTTGAACAAGGCGAAATTAAAACCTTAGTTAAGTTGCCGGGCGTGGGTAATAAAACGGCTGAACGGCTAATCGTTGAAATGAAAGATCGTATTAAGCGTTTTGGAGAGCAATTATCAAGCACTAGTACAGTTGTTGATACAGGCAACGTTCTTAAATCAGCTAATCAAATTGAAGGCGAGGCAGTTTCTGCTTTAATTGCTTTAGGCTATAAACCGCAAGAAGCTAGCCGTATTATTAATAAAGTCATCAAGCCAGATATGGATAGCGAAACGTTGATTCGTGAAGCCTTGAAATCAGCATTATAAATAGGAATTTATTATGATTGAAGCGGATCGATTAATTGCCCCACAAGCACAAAAGGAAGAAGAGTCACTTGATCGTGCTATTCGCCCTAAATGTTTGGACGAATATATTGGCCAACCGCAAGTGCGGGAACAGATGAAGATTTTTATTCAAGCAGCTAAACAACGTAGTGATGCGCTCGATCATGTACTTATATTTGGCCCCCCAGGACTTGGTAAAACAACTTTAGCCAATATTGTGGCGAACGAAATGAATGTCAATTTACGCACCACTTCTGGTCCTGTTTTAGAAAAGGCCGGCGATTTAGCCGCTATGCTGACCAATTTAGAGCCTAACGATGTGCTGTTTATTGACGAAATTCACCGTCTTTCCCCTGTCGTTGAAGAAATTTTATACCCCGCAATGGAAGACTACCAATTAGATATTATGATTGGTGAAGGCCCTGCTGCACGTTCGATCAAAATCGATCTTCCTCCTTTTACCTTAATTGGCGCAACAACTCGCGCCGGATCGTTAACTTCGCCACTGCGTGATAGGTTTGGTATTGTGCAGCGCCTTGAGTTTTATCGAGTTGAGGATTTGGAATATATCGTTAGCCGTAGCGCTAAATTTTTAGGTATGGATTTGTCAGACGAAGGGGCACATTTAATTGCTAAACGTTCACGCGGTACACCACGAATTGCCAATCGTCTTTTGCGCCGTGTGCGCGATTATGCCGATGTAAAATCAAAAGGGGTTATCGACAAAAAAATTGCCACTCAAGCACTTGATATGCTTGATGTTGATAATGAAGGTTTTGATTATATGGATCGCAAATTGTTGCTGGCTATTATCGAAAAGTTCATGGGTGGTCCAGTTGGATTAGATAACATTGCCGCTGCCATTGGTGAAGAGCGCGAAACGATAGAAGATGTGCTCGAGCCGTTTTTAATTCAACAAGGTTATATTCAACGAACACCTCGTGGCAGAATCGCAACACCACATGCGTATCGCCATTTTGGCATTATTCAGGACAATTAGGTTAAGGGTGTGAGAGACTTTAGGTTTATAAAAAAAGCGTGACTATTGGATGAGTCACGTTTTTTTTATTTACTGATGTTATATTGCTAATTTTGACTTAACCGAGTTCTTTTTCGGTAAAAATGCCACTAAATAAATCGGTACTTAAATAACGTTCGCCAGAAGACGGCAATATAACCACAATAGTTTTATTGATATTTTCAGGTAATTTAGCTAAGCGATCCGCGGCAAAAACAGCAGCGCCCGATGATATCCCAGCTAATATGCCTTCTTTTTCCATCAATTCGCGTGCTGTTTCGATAGCGTCTTCGTTCGATACTTTTTCGACTATATCAATTAAACTTAAATCAAGATTTGTCGGAATAAAACCAGCTCCAATACCCTGAATTTTGTGCGGTCCTGGTTTGATAGGCTCGCCTGCTAGTGCTTGACTAATGACGGGTGAATTGGTCGGTTCAACGGCAACTGCGGTAATATTTTTGCCTTGTGTTTTTTTGATGTAACGCGTTACACCAGTGAATGTACCTCCTGTTCCGACACCAGCAATAAAAATATCGATTTGACCATCGGTATCTTGCCATATTTCAGGGCCAGTTGTTTTTTCGTGGATTTCTGGGTTAGCTGGATTGCTAAATTGTTGTAGCATAAGGTTTTTTTTAGGATCACTTGCCACAATTTCTTCGGCTTTTTCGATTGCGCCTTTCATCCCTTTAGCTGCTTCAGTTAAAATCAAATTTGCACCTAAGGCTTTTAGCAGTTTTCGGCGTTCAATGCTCATGCTTTCAGGCATGGTTAATGTTAATTTATAGCCACGAGCAGCAGTAACAGCCGCTAGTGCAATACCTGTATTACCGCTTGTTGGTTCGATTAATTCAACATCAGAGGTTAATAAACCGCGTTTTTCAGCATCCCAAATCATATTTGAAGCAATACGACATTTCACACTAAAACTAGGGTTGCGCGATTCGACTTTTGCTAATATGTTACCATGACCAAAATGTTTTAAACGAACCAGTGGCGTATGACCAATGGTTTGTGAATTATCATCAAATATTTTACTCATATTAGAATCCTTGTTAATTGCTATAAAGGAAATAGCATGACGTTGTTTTGCTAATAATACTTATTATAAATAGAACGAAAAAAGATGGTACTAATTAATAATTATAACAATATTCGTTTTGGTCATAAGCATAACTAATTATGCTTTTTATATAGTGCTTAATGGTACTTTTTACTTAATTTAAATTGTATTAAAATGTAGAAATTTAGTTATTTAGGCATAATTTAATGAGCGGATGGTTAAACCTGAAGAGCAATATCTAAACTTTCTTTAAATTCATCCATCAACATCATTTTCCATCTCTAATTCGAGCTTCTTAAGCGCTTGTTCACAACGGTAAATTCGGTTATCAAGTGCGGCTATTTTGCTTTGGTTGATGACGTCTTGCGATAGTTCTAGTTCGTATTTCATCTCTTGCAATCGGCGTAAATAATCTAAATGGCGCATATGTTTTTGGGCTAGGGTTTCTTCAATAATAGCTTTGGGTTCTTTTTGGCGCAAGTTGTGGGTCGCAAGTTCGCGCGTCAGAGCCGCCATTTGGTTGACTAATGTTTCTGATAAAAAAGTAATTTGTTCGACTCTTTCTAATTCAATATTAGCAACTAATGCGTGATACGTTTGTTTGATTTTTTCAAGGTAAAATGTTTTATCCGTTACAATTTTATTGGTATGAAAAAGTTGTTCGTCAAAATAAGGCTCTTTAAATTTCTGTTCGTTTGCCAAATGAACTTGTTGTTCTAATTGGTCAATTTGCTTTTGTAGTGTAGCGAGTAAATTTGCCATTGTTGTTAGTCTTTGTTATAAGGTGGAAGTATCATCATCTTGACCAAAATAATCGCCTAAGTGCAATTTTGCTAATGTTATGATTTTCATAAATGATTCAAATGTTAATGTGTTGGTTTCAGTACCGTTTTCGGCAATGATTTTTTTAGTAATTAATTTTCCTTTTAGTTGATTATAGCAGTCAACTAAGTTAAGTGGTAAGGGCGATAGGGCACGTTTACCTAACCAAAATATTCCTTGTAGTGGCAGGCTTAAAGTAAATAGTATCGTTATTGCCGTGACCGCAATTGGTGCCGGCATGTAATATTGCCAAACCAGCAAACTAACCACGATAGGAGGTAAGTATTTAGTTGCGGTTTTTATGTGTTTAATGATTTTTACTTCAGGAAATGAATGTGCTAGCTGTTTGTCTGTCGGGCAAAGCTTCATATACCTTTGCCCAGCTTTATATGTGTTTATTAGATTCATATTTTTGTGACTCCTCGACATTCACTTCTTATTATCTTAAAATAGTACTATTCAAATTAGGGACTCTTTTTATTCTATCTCAAAAAGTAAAATATCAGAAGTCACCTTAGCGTAGTCACATTGGTTTTTAAATCATGTGCTGAGTTACCAATTTTGATTGGTATATATGTTTTTATTCAATCTATAGGAATTACTATGTCATCAAGTAATAACGCTCTTGTTCTTAATTGCGGAAGTTCATCATTAAAATTTGCTATTATAAACCCTGAAAACGGTGATGAGTTTCTTTCTGGATTAGCCGAATGTTTTAACCTGCCTGATGCACGTATTAAGTGGAAACTTGATGGCGTTAAAGGTGAAGCATCTTTAGGTGCAGGTGCTGCACATAGTGAAGCAATTAAATTTATTGTTAATAGTATCTTCCCACAAAAACCAGAATTATTAGATAGTATTAAGTCTATTGGCCATCGTATTGTTCATGGTGGTGAAAAATATACTCAATCAGTGGTTATCGATGATTCAGTATTAAAAGGCATTGAAGATGCAGCAGCTTTTGCTCCATTACATAATCCAGCGCATTTAATCGGTATTCGTGAGGCGTTTGCTGCGTTTCCACACTTAAAAAACAAAAACGTGGCGGTATTTGATACAGCTTTCCATACTACAATGCCAAAAGAAGCATATTTATATGCGATTCCGAACGAATTATACACAAAACATGGTATCCGTCGTTATGGTGCACATGGTACAAGTCACTATTATGTAAGCCAACAAGCTGCTAAATTGTTAAATAAACCAGTTGAAGAAACTAATGTGATCACTTGTCACTTAGGCAATGGTGCATCTATCACTGCAGTTAAAAATGGTAAATGTGTTGAAACTTCAATGGGTCTAACACCACTTGAAGGTTTAGTCATGGGTACACGAAGTGGTGATATCGATCCTGCTATTATGTTCTTTTTACACGACAATTTAAAAATGTCTGTTGCGGATATTAATAACCTGTTAAATAAAAAATCAGGTTTATTAGGTTTAACGGGTGTAAGTAGTGACTGTCGTTATGTTACAGATCATTACGAAACAGATGAAAATGCTAAAAATGCTTTAGATGTATTTGTTCACCGTTTAGTTAAATATATTGGTGGTTATGCAATGCTTTTAGATGGTCGTTTAGATGCTATCATCTTTACTGGTGGTATTGGTGAAAACTCTGAAGAAGTTCGTCGTATGGCACTTAACAAATTAAGTATATTAGGTTTTGAACTTGATCAAGAGCGTAACTTAGCAGCTCGTTTTGGTAAAGGTGGCACAATCACTAAAGATGGTTCTGCTATTGCGATGGTCATTCCAACCAATGAAGAACTAGTCATCGCTCAAGATGCTGCGCGTCTAACTGCGTAATAAATATTTAAAACCGCCTAAATGGCGGTTTGTTTTTATACAATAAAGAATTAAGAGGTAACAATTATGTCTCGTACTATTATGCTCATTCCAACTGGTACCAATGTCGGGTTAACTGGTGTGAGTCTTGGTGTTATTCGAGCTATGGAGCGTCAAGGTATTAACTTAAACGTGTTCAAGCCAGTAGCACAACCTAGAGCCGGTGGTGATGCGCCAGACAATACGACCACATTAGTTAGTCATAACACTTCAATCCCAACACTAAAACCACTTAAAATGAGCCATGTTGAAAACCTATTAGGTTTAAATCAACAAGATGTGTTAATGGAAGAGATCGTAGCCCTTTATGCTGAAAACACGAAAGGTGCTGATGTTGTTTTGGTTGAAGGTATTGTGCCAACGTCTGATTATCCTTTTGCTAATGAACTCAATAATAATATCGCTAAAACTCTTGGTGCCGAAATTATTTTTGTGGTCAATATGGGCAAAGATACTCCAGAGCAACTTAGAGATCGTATTGAAATTGCTCGATCTAATTTTGGTGGCATTAAAAACGAAAAAATTGTTGGTGTGATTGTTAATAAGGTTAATGCACCGGTTGAAGAACAAAGCCTTGCTCGTCCTGATGTTGCTGAAATTTATCATACTCCTAAATTTGATAATAAAAAAATCACTATCGATGATTTAAATGCACATAGCCCATTGCCAGTACTTGGATGTATTCCTTGGAATATGGATTTAAGTGCTTGTCGTTCTATTGATATTGCTAAACATTTTGATGCAAAAATTATTAATGAAGGTGATATCAAAAATCGCCGCATTAAACATATCTCTTTCTGCTCACGCAGTGTGCCTAACATTATCAGTCATCTACAACCAAATGCTCTGTTAGTGACTTCTGCTGATCGCGCTGATGTATTAGTGACAATTAGTTTAGCTGCTATGAACGGTGTGGCTATTGGTGGTGTGCTTTTAACGGGTGGTTATGAAATAGACGAAAAAATCGCAAAATTATGCCAACCTGCTTTTGATACTGGTTTACCTGTATTTACAGTTAAAACTAACACTTTCCAAACGTCGATTAACTTACAACAATTCAATTTAGAAATCCCTGTTGATGATAAAGAACGTATGGAAAACACCCAAAATTATATGGCTGATCATATCGATGCTAAATGGGTTAAATCATTAAATGAAGTAGTGAATTCTGCACGTCGTCTGTCTCCTCCTGCATTCCGTTACCAATTAACTGAACTTGCACGTAATGCGAAAAAAGTAGTGGTATTACCAGAAGGTGATGAGCCAAGAACAGTTAAAGCAGCCGCAATTTGTGCTGAGCGAAATATCGCTAAATGCGTATTAATTGGTAATCCTGACGAAGTGCGTAAAGTTGCCGCTTCTCAAGGCGTGACTTTAGGTCAAGGTGTTGAAATTGTTGATCCTGAATTAATTCGTGAAAAATATGTGCCTCGTTTAGTTGAATTACGTAAAAATAAAGGTATGACAGAAGTGATTGCTCGTGAGCAATTAGCTGATAACGTAGTACTTGGTACAATGATGCTTGAAGCAAATGAAGTTGATGGTTTAGTTTCAGGTGCTGTGCATACAACGGCTAATACTATTCGTCCACCATTACAATTAATTAAAACTGCACCGGGTAGTTCACTTGTTTCATCAGTATTCTTTATGTTAATGCCTGATCAAGTGTATATTTATGGTGACTGTGCAATTAATCCAGATCCAAATGCGCAAGAATTGGCTGAAATTGCGATTCAATCAGCCGATACAGCAATCGCCTTTGGTATTGAACCACGCGTTGCGATGATCTCTTATTCAACAGGTAGTTCAGGTCAAGGTGCTGATGTTGAGAAAGTGAAAGAAGCAACTCGCATTGCTCAAGAAAAACGTCCAGATCTTATGATCGACGGTCCATTGCAATATGATGCTGCGGTAATGCCTGATGTAGCAAAATCGAAAGCACCAAATTCACAAGTAGCAGGTAAAGCAACAGTATTTATCTTCCCTGATCTTAATACGGGTAATACTACTTATAAAGCTGTACAACGTTCAGCTGATCTTGTTTCGATTGGTCCAATGCTACAAGGTATGCGTAAACCTGTGAATGATTTGTCTCGTGGTGCATTAGTTGATGATATTGTCTACACTATTGCATTAACCGCAATTCAATCAGCACAAGAACAAAACGCTGCAAAATAAATTTAGCAAAACGTTTTAACTATAGATAAAGGTGATGCAATATCACCTTTTTTTAATTAAATTTAGTCAAGTAATGAGTTTAAATGCTTGAGTTATAGCGATTGAGTTTTAATGTATTTTGTGCTAGAAATTGGTGATGAGTTCTTCAAAAACTTATTTTAAGTCAAGTCCAAGCATTCAAAGTTGATAAAAACAATAAATAATAAAAATTTATAAATGATTTTATCCCTCCATGTTGGTTTTTAATAGGGTTAATAACATTTTCATAAATTGTTCTTTATCGCCTTGTAATGTTGAAAAAAAATCTTTATCTATTTGTTCAACCAAAGGTACAGTTTCATTTGCTTTATTCAATCCTTTTTGGGTTAATTGAATGGATTTTGCTCGACTATCTTTAATTGAGCAAGAGCGCTTTATATAATCCTTTTTTTCTAAATTCTCTAATATTTGGGAAATTGTCATCACATCGATATTTGTTTTATTTGATAAAATAACTTGTGTTATTTCGTCTGGTTGCTGTGATAGATAAGCAAGCGTTGCAAGCACTATAAATTGAGGATGAGTGATAGACTGTTTTTTCAAGCAATTTTTGATATTCGTATGCCAAAACGAATAAGTTTTCATAAAAACAAAACCAATAGATTCAGCATCAGTTTTGAATTGAGTTAAAAACTTATTGTCCTTTGTCATAATTTACTCTTCAACTAAGCCATTTAATTTGTAAGTTTTATCAATAATATCATCTGAAATCTGTTTTATAAAATCATAGGATGCTTTAGTATTCATTTTTGAATCCGGTTTTAGAGAAATTTCTGATTTTAAAGCATATTGATTATGCGATATTTCAATAATTTGATGTGAGAAAAACAGCAAACCTATTTCAGGCATATCAAATTGTTCTGTAAATTCTTGCTCATCAATAATCTTTGATAAAGTCACTTCCATTTCCGGTATATTTTGTAATTTGAAAATACCTTTAGCCCCTGTTTTTAAGTCACCAAATATACGAAAGTCTTCAAGATCAGTTTCCCATAATTTTCTTAAATTAAGATCAGTATAGTATTGCCAAATTTGAGTTGGTTTAGCTTTGGTTGGTAATATGAAAGAAATTGAAATGGTATTCATAGCATCTCCTTTTAATAAGTTAACTTATTATAAGTGTACTTATTAATTAAGTACAGAGAATTCAATTTTATTAATAATATAAAATATTTATAATTGTTTTTAATTAATGCTCTCAATTTATTTGGTAAATGGTACAATATCAGCCTAATTTTGTATTAGTTCATAGTTTAGGAATAAAATTGATGAAAAAAGACATCCACCAACAGCGCATATTAATCCTCGATTTTGGTTCACAAGTTACTCAATTAATTGCTCGTAGAATTCGTGAAATTGGTGTGTACTGTGAACTTTGGCCGTGGGATGTATCAGAAGAAAAAATTAAACAATTTAATCCTAAAGGTATTATTTTATCAGGTGGTCCTGAAAGTACCACAGAAGCTAATAGCCCTCGTGCTCCCGAGTATGTCTTTAATGCCGGCGTACCTGTTTTGGGTATTTGTTATGGTATGCAAACTATGGCAATTCAAGTTGGTAAGGGCGGTCAAGTCACTGGCTCTAACCAACGTGAATTTGGTTATGCTAAAGTGGATCTTGTTGGATCGTCAAAATTAACTGATGGCATATTGGATAGTACAAGTGAACAAGGCATTAATCAACTTGATGTTTGGATGAGTCACGGTGACAAAGTAACAACCTTGCCTGACTGTTTTACTCTGATTGGTCGCACTGAAACTTGTCCATTTGCTATTATGGCTAATGACGAAAAACAATTTTATGGTGTTCAATTCCACCCAGAAGTGACTCACACTGTTAAAGGTTTCGAGTTGTTGCAACGTTTTGTGATTGATATCTGTCACTGCGAAAAACTTTGGACACCATCTTCAATCATTACTGATGCTATTGCGCGCATTAAAGAACAAGTTGGTAATGACAAAGTATTACTCGGTTTATCAGGTGGGGTGGACTCTTCAGTTACAGCACTGCTATTGCATCAAGCGATTGGTGATCAGTTAACTTGCGTATTTGTCGATCATGGGTTGTTACGCTTGAACGAAGCACAACAAGTTATGGATATGTTTGGTAATAAATTTGGCTTAAATATTATTGCAGTAAATGCCGAAGAGCGCTTTTTAGCTGCACTAAAAGGTGAAGCCGATCCTGAAGCAAAACGTAAAATTATCGGGCGTGAATTTGTTGCTGTATTTGATGAAGAAGCAGCAAAATTAAAAGATGTAAAATGGCTGGCTCAAGGCACTATTTATCCCGATGTTATTGAATCGGCTGCTGCTGATACCGGCAAAGCTCATGTAATTAAATCACACCATAATGTTGGTGGCTTACCCGAAGATATGAAAATGGGCTTAGTCGAACCTTTGCGAGAACTATTTAAAGACGAAGTGCGCAAAGTAGGCTTAGAACTTGGCTTACCTTACGATATGCTTTATCGTCACCCATTCCCAGGACCAGGCTTAGGCGTACGAGTACTTGGTGAAGTAAAAAAAGAGTATTGCGACTTATTACGCAAAGCTGATGCCATCTTTATTGAAGAGCTATATAAGGCAGACCTATACCACAAAGTTAGTCAAGCCTTTACCGTCTTTTTACCTGTACGTTCGGTTGGTGTCATGGGTGATGGCCGAAAATACGACTGGGTTGTTTCATTACGAGCGGTTGAAACTATTGACTTTATGACCGCTCATTGGGCTCATTTACCTTATGATTTTCTTGGTCGTGTATCCAATCGCATCATCAATGAAGTTAATGGAATTTCGCGAGTAGTTTATGACATAAGTGGAAAACCGCCAGCTACCATTGAGTGGGAGTGATTCCATTAAAAAATAGATATATTCTATAAAAAGCTTTGTTAATCAAAGCTTTTTATTTTTTATATTGGCTTCTTTGTTTTCTGAGATAAAAGTTCTCTATCTTGTTTTTTATAACGCCATAGCCATTTTCCACTGACTAATCGATGGTAAAAGAATAGGCTTCTGATTATCCAATCAATAAACATACCAAACCAAACACCTATCACACCAAATGAAAAATAAACCCCTAAAAGATATCCAACTACAATTCGGCACATCCACATGCTGCCTATTGCTATCCACATGGTATAGCTGGCATCTTTTGCGCCCTTAAAGCCGTATGGCAAAACAAACGAAGATGCCCAAAATGGGGTGAATAGAGCGTTAAACCATAGCAGGTGTTTGGCTATGTCAATAACTTCTTGATCGTTGGTGTATAGTGAGCTTAATAGTCCCGCAAAAGGTATTGATAAAAAAGCTAGAAGGCATAATAGGAAATTAGTTAAATGAAAGATAAATTTGAGTTGTCTGGTTGGTTGATATATTTGTCCCATACCTATGCGCTTACCGACGATGATCGTAGATGTGGCACCTAAAGTGCCTCCAGGCAAATTAAGTAAGCCTGCGATTGAAAACGCAATAAAGTTGGCGGCTATGGTTGATGTACCCATTCCTGCTACAAAGGTTTGGGTTAGTAGTTTGCCTATATTAAACATTACCGATTCAACACTTGCAGGTAAACCGATGCTTAATATATCAATAAGAATTTTTGCATTAAACGAATGAAAGTAGCTTCTAAGAGGGATAAAAAGTGCTCGACTTGGTTTGATCGTTAATACTAGTAATATAAAAAACATACCGCAATAACGTGATATAGTTAAGCCAATACCCGCACCAATAAATCCTAACCCTTGCCAATCAAATATACCGTAGATTAATACATAACTTATCGATAAATTTAAGATATTCATGATAATGTTTAAATACATGGGTAGTTTAGTATTTCCTGCCCCACGCAATGCACCGCAACCAATTAAAATAAAGGCTAGTGCTGGATAACCTAATACAGTTAATCTAAGAAAGGTTAATGACAATTCTTTAACATTGGCTTCGGCTTTACCTGCGATAATTTCAATTATCCAATATCCGGAAAATTCAATAAAAATAAATAATAAAATTGAGATAATAACGAGTAATGAAATGGATTGTCTAGCAGCAACAACGGCTTTTTTTCGGTTGTGACGCCCAAGACTAAAGGCAACAACTACCGACGTTCCAAGCGCCACAGCCATAAAAAATGACATGATAATCATATTAAAGCTTTCAGCTAGACCTACGGCAGCCATCTCGGCTTTGCCTATCCAGCTAACTAAAAATGTACTAAAAATACCCATTAATATAACTGACAGGTTTTCAATGAGTATAGGAATGGCTAAAGGGTAAATTTCTCGCCATAAGAGTACATTATTTGAATGTCTTTTTTTATATATTTGAAATTCTTTTAAGCGACTAATAATTTCAACATTCAATTTAAGGCCTAAATTTATACATTAAAATATGCTGTTTATTATAACGCTATTATTTAACAGAAATAAATTTATGCTTAAAAAAATACATTTGGAATTGGTTGATAAATAATTTAATGTTGGTCTTTTAAATATTAATAATTCAAAATTAACTAAAAATAAATATTTTTTTTAAATTGCTAACACATATAACGCTATATTTTATTGCGTAATTTCATATTTGGCTTTATATTATTGCCAATAATCTTATTCTCGTTCTATTCTAATCATTTATAAATATAATTTATGCATAAAAAACGTCTTTCTTTGATTATAGCGATCATTGCTGTTATTGCTTTGGTTATCATTATATATCTTGCTAATCAACCTAGTACGATTATATTACAAGGTGAGGTTGAATCTAACCGTGTCGATGTCGCTGCCAGAGTGCAAGGTCGAGTAATTCAGTTTAATTATGATGTCGGCGATGATGTTAAACAAGGCGATACTCTTCTTACCCTTTCAAGTCCAGCATTATTAGCTCAACTAACAACCGCAGAAGCACAGTTAAAAGTAGCAATGGCGAGCCGTGATAATACTTATAGTACTAGGCCAGAAACCATTGATGTACAAAAGGCGCAGTTAGATAAAGCAAAGTCTGATTTAGTTTTAGCACAAACAAGCTATGAACGAATTGATCGCTTAGCTAAAAATGGAACGGTTTCAAAACAGAGTTATGATGAATCTTTCAATCAATATCAAGCGGCAATTAAAGCTCATGAAGCAGCTAAAGCTAATTTAGAATTAGCCGAAAATGGTAGTAGTATAGAACAGAAAAAATTAGCTGATGCACAGGTAGAACAGTCTGAAGCCGCTTTATCTCAGGTAAAAGCGGATGTAAATGAATTGACTTTAGTTTCCCCTATTAGTGGTCAAATTACGACTCGTGTTGCCGAAACAGGGCAATTGTATAGTCCAGGAACGCCACTTTATTCTATTATTGATTTAAATGATATTTGGTTTACCTTTAATATTCGTGAAGATTTACTGGGAAATCTTAAAGTCGGTGATACGTTTCAAGTAAAGGTACCAGCATTAAATAACCAAATTATTGATGTTAAAGTCACTGTATTAAATGCATTAGGTCAATATGCTAATTGGCAAGCGACTAAAGCAACAGGAGATTTTGATCTGAAAACTTTTGAAATGCGTGCTAAACCGATCAATAAAGTATCTGGTCTTCGTCCGGGAATGAGTGTCACAACAAAATGGCAATCTCATTAAAATAATCACTCAGGTGGCGATTTTACACAAAAGGAAACGGCATTGATGTCTAATTCGCTATTAAAAGTGATTAGGTGGGAACTGAGTAAATTAATAAAACAACGTTTTTTGTTTTTACTGGTTTTCATCTATCCTTTATTATTTATTTTTTTATTTTTTTACATGTACCATGCTGGCATTATTACTCAGGTACCTATCGCTGTTGTTGATCAAGATACAACTAAATCATCACGTTTACTGATCCAACAAGTTGCCGCTTCACCGCAGTTACAAGTAGCTAAACGTTATCAAGATCTTTCTTCTGCTAAACATGCTTTGATTAAGGGAGATGTTTATGCAGTACTTTTTATTCAGCCTGAGTTTGAAAAAGACCTTATAGCTGGTCATCAACCAGAAGTTGTGGCTTTTTATAATAATCAATATATGTCTGCTGGTACGATTATTTTCCGAGCTATGAGTTCTGCATTGAAAATGGCAAATAGCCAAATAGTCTTGCAAGGCTTGTTAGAAAAGGGGATTGCGGCACCTGTGGCGGAAAGCCAAATGCAAACTGTACCAACAAGTTTACATCCACTATATAATCCAACCTTAAATTATCTATATACCTTAATTAGCGGTATCATTCCCACTATTTTGCAAATAATTATTATGATGGCAATGGTAACAAGTATTACTCGTGACCGCTTTGATGTAACAAGTTATCAAAAAACGTTTCAATTGGCTAATCATAATATTTTAATTTTTCTATCGGGACGTATTCTTCCTTATTTTTGCTATTTTTTATTTTGCCTCAGTTTATTTGATATTATTTTAATCACTTATTTTCATTTACCACTAAATGGGCATTTTGTATTGCTTCTACTTGGAGGAATGGGGTTTATTTTAACTTCATGCTTATATGGTGTTTTCTTCGGTTTAACAGGTTCAACACTAGCACAAGCTTATGGTAGTGCAAGCTTAGTTGCATCTCCATGTTTTGGATTTACAGGGCTTATTTTCCCTCGTCTCGCAATGAATACTTTTGCTTATATTTGGGGAGCTTTATTACCCGTGACGTGGTATATAGAGATTCGTTTAGATCAAACATTAAGAGCACCAAGTATAATAACTTCATTAGAACCATTTGTTTATTTATTGATCCAATTGAGCGTTGTTGTCACGCTTATTACTCTCCATTTACGAAAAATCCGTAGGCGGTTAATATGATTAAATCTTTACTATTAATTTCCTATGATGAATTAAAACGTATTTTCCAAACTAAAGCGATAGTTAGTGTTATGTTTGTGGGGATTTTTATCTATTTTTTCTTTTATCCACAACCTTACTTAAATGAAGCGATACGAGATGTGCCCATTGCCGTTATTGACCAAGATAATTCCAACTATAGTCGAGAGCTAATAAGGCAAATGGATGCCAATAAATCGATTAAAATAGATTTGCATATTGCGGATTTACAAACTGCTAAAAAGCAGATTGAAGAACGTAAAATATATGGTGCAATACTAGTACCTTATCGTTTTCAGCAACATATTTTAGAGGGGAAAACGAGCCCCGTTTTGTATTATGGTGATGCTAGCTATATTTTGATTTATAGTAATGTTGCAACCGCTATTAATACTGTTGCTAGTAATTTTGGCGCTAATATTTCAATTTCTCGAAAGATAGCTCAAGGTGTTGATCCTGCAGTAGCGACTAATAATGTTTCACCGTTTAATTCTCAGTTGATTAGCTTATTTAATCCTCAATCTGGCTATGCAACTTATATTATTCCTGCTGCTTTTATTTTGATCTTATATCAAACATTACTTATTGGCAGTATTTTATGTCGTCTATTTAGCAAAAACTCTAATTTTGAACGAGACTTTATTAAAAAACAAAATAACGCCTCATCTTCAGCATTATTACTGCTTTCGGGTAAATTATTGACCTATTTAGTACTCTATTTAATCTATTTTATTATTTATACCGTATTTGCTAATTATTGGTATGAGTTACCACGACTAAGTCATCTTTCAGTTTCGTTATCATTTATTATTCCTTTTATTTTTTCTACGGCGTTGTTAGGTAAAGTGATATCACATGTTGTCCATACGGTCAGTGATGTGTTTTGTTTAATTATACCGACAAGTATGGTTATATTTTTTGTTACAGGACTATCTTGGCCAAAAGAATTAATGCCGCCTTTGTTCCACTTGATCGGCGATATATTTCCAGCCGTACCAGCTATAGTAGGTTCAGTAAAAATAAATCAAATGGGGGCAAGTTTTGCTGAATTTAGCGCACAATATTGGCATTTATGGATATTAACCATTGTTTATTTTTGTATCGCATTCATGTTAGAAAAACGTTGCATTCAAAAGGTAATGTCTGCATATATTAGAGAAGAAAAAAATTAAAATTACTGTGTTTAAATCAAAATAAAAACACAGCGTTGATTGAGTACTTTCTAAGTTTTGTATCGATTTGCGCGGTGCTTTTTTTTATAAATTTATCATTTCAACTTTATGACGATAAACTAATTTCTTAAATTAAGTTTTGATAATTAACTATAAATATAAAAATTTAACGCTCACCTTGAAGGGTTATGTATATCATTATATTATAGCCAGCCATAAAGGCTTTATTCACTAAAATAACAAATAAATGAGTCCTCATGTTAATTAATGCTAAAACTATTCTTGATAAATTAAATCCACATAATAAAGTTAATTACGATTCTGTTCTAAAAGAAGTCATTGCTGATTGGCAATCGGGAGAGGTTAGACCTAAGCTACTGATTCATAGCTGTTGTGCACCGTGTAGTACTTATGTTTTAGAATATTTGGCGCAGTATGCCGATATTACAATCTATTTTGCTAACTCTAATATTCATCCGCGTGTTGAGTACGAATATCGTAGCGTAGTGCAACAAAAGTTTATTGCTGATTTTAATGAAAAAACGGGTAATAACGTTCAGTTTTTAGAAGCTCCTTATCAGCCTGCAGAATTTATTAAACAAGTCGAACATTTGCGTGATGCGCCGGAAGGTGGTGAGCGTTGTCATCTTTGTTATAAAATGCGCTTGGATTTAGCTGCAATTAAAGCTCAAGAGCTGGGTTTTGATTATTTTGCTAGTGCATTAACCCTTAGTCCTAAAAAAAATAGCCAAAAAATTAATGAATTGGGGTTTGAAATCCAAGAAATCTTCTCGGTCAATTACCTTCCTTCTGATTTTAAAAAAAATAATGGTTATAAACGTTCTATCGAACTTTGCAAAGAGTACGATGTTTATCGTCAATGTTATTGTGGCTGTATTTTTGCAGCGAAAGCACAAGGTGTTGATTTAAAAAATGTGATTACAATTGCTAAGCAAGGTTTAGCCAAAAGTAGTCTTTAAACGATTAACATATTTAATCTGGTAATATATACTCAAAAGTATATATTACCTAAAAACCGCATGTCATTGTGTTGATCTTGCTGATGCGATATAAAGGTCCAGAACAGCGTGTGATTTAATAATATTGCTGTACTTTGTTTATATATACTAAAGTTCATAGAAGTTGAACCAATATTTTGTTACAAAATGGTAGTTAGAAGCACCAGCTAGCAGTTTTCATAAGCTATTTATATTTTATGCTTTCTTATTTAAACAATATACAATTACTGTGCATTGTTTAATTCTTATAAAATGATATAGTTAGATTATTTTTCAAATTTAATTATAGCAGTCGGTTTGACGACAGGAATGTAGATGTTATCAATTTATCAATTAAAACCCAAATTTCAATCATTACTCCGTCCATATACAGATCGTCTTTATAAATCCAATATTACAGCTAATCAAGTAACCTTAGTTGCTTGTTTGGGCTCTGTTGTGATTGCTTTTATCGTCGGACTGTTGGCATCATATCAATGGATTTTTTGCTTGATTCCTTTATGGATGTTTATTCGTATGGCACTTAATGCTATTGATGGAATGTTGGCCCGAGAATACAACCAAAAATCAAACTTAGGCGCTTATTTGAATGAAATTTGTGATGTGATTTCTGACTGTGCATTGTTACTTATTTTTACGCAACTAGTTGATGTAAATATTTATTTAGTTATTCTTGTAGTTCTGCTGTCGTTTCTAACGGAATATAGTGGTATTTTAGGTGTGATGATTGGTGCATCAAGACGATATGATGGGCCAATGGGGAAAAGTGATCGTGCGCTTATTTTGGGAATGATAAGTTTAGGTATTGCAACTTATCTATTACCTTTAAGTTGGATCAATGCACTGCTATGGATTATCAGTTTTTTACTTATGTATACAGTTATTAACCGAGTTCGAAAAGGTATGCAAGAAGCAAACAAATAACAAGGAGAAAAACATGCGGCAACAGCAACAAAAAACCTTTATTAGTCACGATGGGTGTCAGCTATTTTATCGCTATTGGCCTGCTGTTGATAGTAATACAGATCTTTCTAAAGCAATTGTGCTTTTTCATCGAGGACATGAACATTCAGGGCGCATGGCACACTTGGCTGAGGAATTAGAACTACCTGATTATCAGATATTTTCTTGGGATGCCAGAGGTAATGGAAAATCGGAAGGTGAGCGTGGTGATGCACTTAATTTTGCAACGTTAATTAAAGATGCTAACTGTTTTATTGAGCATATCACACATGAATATGGTCTCCATCAAGAAGATATTGCCATTATTGCCCAAAGTGTTGGCGCTGTAATTGCATCAGCTTGGGTACATGATTATGTACCTAATATTCGAGCATTGATTTTAGGATCACCAGCATTTAGCGTTAAGCTATATGTGCCATTAGCTGTACCAGGTTTAAAGTTGCTGTATAACTTGAAAGGCAATTTTTTTGTTAATAGTTATGTTAAACCTAAATTGTTGACACATGATAGGGAGCGTGCGGAATCATTTACTCAAGATCCATTAATTACTCGACCAATATCGGTTCGATTACTTCTTGATTTATATGCAGTGTCCGATCGTATTGTTAAAGATGCAAATGCCATTAGGGTTCCAACACAGTTATTGGTCTCGGGTTCAGATTATGTGGTAAGGCGTAAACCACAAAAACAATTTTATGATAATTTAGGTACCGAACAAAAAGAGTTTCATATATTGCCTAATTTTTATCATGATACTTTTGGTGAAAAAGATCGAAAGTTTGCTATTGAGCGAGCAAGACGATTTATTGTTGGTTGTTTTGCCAATGAACTAAGTACCCCATCACTTGTTAATGCAGATCGAGTTGGTTATACAAGGCTAGAGGCCGACAATTTAACAATGCCACCATCGGGTTGGATTAAGCCATTATATTGGAAGTTTGTCAAATCCAATTTAAAATATGCAAGTAAACTCTCTGATGGAATTAAACTTGGTTTTGAGACGGGTTTTGATTCGGGTAGTACGCTTGATTATGTTTATCGAAATGAGCCATCAGGAACATCAAAACTAGGACGCTTTTTTGATTATATTTATTTACAATCTATAGGTTGGCGTGGAATTCGGCAACGTAAAGCACATCTTGAAGAATTATTAAAGCTGGCTATTAATAAACTTTATGAGCATAACCGCTCTGTTGATATTGTGGATATAGCGGCTGGGCACGGTCGATATATTTTAGAAACAGTTAATCAAATCGCCAATAAGCCTAATTCAGTATTACTACGAGATTATAGTGATATTAATGTACAAGAAGGTCGAGCATTAATAGAGGAAAAAGGCTTAGAGAATATAGCACGTTTTGAAAAAGGTGATGCTTTTAGTCGGGAGCAACTAGCTCAATTATCACCTAACCCCACTTTGGCTGTTGTATCTGGTTTGTATGAATTGTTTAGTGATAACCAGTTGCTACGTGATTCTCTATCAGGTCTTGCTGAGTCAATACCGGAAGGAGGATATTTAATTTATACCAATCAACCATGGCATCCACAATTAGAATTTATTGCAAGAGCATTAACATCACATCGTGATGGTCAATCTTGGATTATGCGAAGACGAACTCAACTTGAAATTGATCAGTTGGTTGCAGCTGCTGGTTTTAAAAAAATCACAATGCGTATTGATCAGTGGGGCATTTTTACCGTATCACTAGCGCAAAGAATTAAATAATTATTCATGGACAGAGTAAAACGACAATTTGATAAGCTAACTATTTATAAGTTAGTATGGTTAGTTAGCTTAACCATTTTCTTTTTTACTAGCTATAATTTTGCCAATTGGTTTACTGCTACACGAAGTGATGTAGGGCATATCGTTTTTGGATGGGAGCGTTCAATTCCTTTATGGCCTTGGACTATCGTACCTTATTGGTCGATAGATCTTATGTATGGGTTGGCAATTTTATTGGCTTATTCTTATCAAACTCTTAAAATTCTTTGTTTTAGACTTTTGTCCGCCCAGATTATTTGCATTATCTGTTTTTTGCTGTTTCCCCTCAAATTTTCTTTTGAACGTCCCATATTAGATGGATTATATGGGGGATTATTTGATATTTTGATGGGATTTGATAAACCATTTAATCAAGCTCCGTCGCTTCATGTCACGCTATTGGTTATTTTGTGGAAATTTTATGCTAGCTATTTTCGTAGTGGCTGGCGTTATATTTTGCATATTTGGTGTTTATTAATTGGAATATCGGTATTAACTACTTGGCAGCATCATTTTTTTGACATTCCAACAGGCGTTTGGGTTGGGTGTTTTTGTATTTGGCTATGGCCTGATCATACTCTATCACCAATAAAAAATTGCCAACGGCCTAAACAATATCTTTGGAGTAGCATCTATTTTTTACTGTTTTTATTATCGCTTTGTATTTCTATTTACTTTTATTCTTGGGCATTATGGTTATTATGGCTTTCAGGTGCGTTTTTATTGGTTTCAGTAAATTACTTATTATTTGGTGTGGCAGGTTTTCAAAAGCAGGTTAATGGTCATTTTAATCTGGCTACTACTATTTTATATCTGCCTTATTTTATCATTATGTGGGTTAATTCACGTTTGTGGACTTTTAAAAATAGGTCAGTAGATTTAATTTGTGATAATGTTTATTTGGGGAGAATACCATCCAATAATACATTGCAGACAAATCACTTTATTTCGATTGTTGATCTTTGTGCTGAACTACCAATAACTCAATTTAAAGGCTATTATCACCTGATTCCTGTATTGGATATGACTCCATTAACTATTAAACAGTGCCAACAAGTTGCTGAAATCATTGAACAGTATCACGAGCAAGGAAAGTTATTGGTCTGTTGCGCTTTGGGTTATTCACGTAGTGCCACAGCAATTATTGCTTGGTTATTATTGACGAAAAGAGTTCCAAGTTTAGATACAGCCATTGCTATGGTAAAAGCGCGTCGTAGAACCATCGTTATTTCAGCTAAACAACGTTTAATCTTATCGGATTGGTTATTACAAATAGACAAAGGAAGTTAGTATGTTAAGTTGTGATAATACAAAATCAACAAAAGCTGCCAATCAAACTACACTAGTGACGTTTTGTAGTTTGCTAGCGATAAGTCAGCAATTAAATGTTTTGTCGATATTACTCACTATAATTGCATTATGTTTTGGGATGATAGCAAGTTGGTGGATAGGATCTTTTTTGTTTACGATTTGTTGTCTTACAGCTTTTTTGTTTGGATTAATGAGCAAATATTATGCCTTGCGAATCGAATTCGATAAAAAACTGTTTGATTATTTAGTTATTAATGTTGATCGGTTACCTAACACACTTATTGAATTGGATGATGCATTACTACAATTTAGTTTAATCAAATCACGCCAACTATCAGTACGCTCAATTAGTGAACGTCAAAAAGGGACAATAAAACTATTTAAAAAACAAGTTATCTGGCTTGTTTTACAGATATTGCTGTTAATCGGAACATTAATCAGTGGCATTATTTATTTTAACTAGAAGATTCAACGTTAAAAATTATAAATTTAAGTAAGCGATAAACATACAATAAGGAGAAAATGGATGTCTAATTATCAACGCGATACTTTATTGTTATTTGTTGGTATTGGTGTGTTATTGGTTGTTGCATCAATAATTGGCTTACTATTAAAACGACGTTTTAAAAGCCCAAATAGTGTCATTGATAATCTTAATACTCGCATTAATGCATGGTGGATAATGGTCGCCATTATTGGTATCGCTTTTTTGTTAGGTAAATTGGCTGTAATTTTTCTATTTTTTGTGGCATCTGGTATTGCGCTTCGAGAGTTTTTAAGTTTAACGCCAGTTAATCGTTATGATTTTTATGCACTGATATTTGCTTATTTTATTGCTTTACCTTTGCAATTTATTTTTGTAGCTATGTCGTGGTATGGATTGTTTAGCATTTTTATTCCTGTTTATGGTTTTTTATTATTAGCCATTTTGGCGGCAATAACTGGCTCAACCGATAATTTTTTAGAACGAACGGCTGAAGTGCAGTGGGGACTAATGATTACAGTTTATAGCATTTCTTGCGTACCGGCATTATTAACATTGCCAATCGACCATTACCAAGATCGTAACCTTCTTTTGATTGCTTTTTTAGTTTTGGTTGTTGAACTTTCAGATGTGTTGCAATATGTGTTTGGAAAATTATTCGGCAAACACAAAATTAGCCCAAATTTATCGCCATCAAAAACGGTTGAAGGTTTTCTTTGTGGCGTATTATCAGCAAGTTTTGTTGGCGCTTGCCTATTTTGGATAACACCGTTTAGTTTTTTGCAAGCTGGATTAATTTCACTTATGCTCACCTTACTAGGTTTTTTGGGGGGCTTAGTTATGTCGGCCATCAAACGTGATAGAGGAATAAAAGATTGGGGAAATCTAATCGGTGGTCATGGTGGAGTGCTTGATCGTCTAGATTCTATCTGTTTCACTGCGCCCGTTTTTTTTCATGTTGTACGTTTTTTTTGGGTGTAGAATTTACATGATATTTAAATGGCCATAGTTTAAATAAATTATAAAAAATAAAATTATGTGAATGAATATAAAAATCTCCAGTAAAAAATGAGCAAAACAGTTTAATTTATGATATAAATACAAACATTGTATTAACATTAAGATATAGATAAGGACTTTATTATGTTAAAAGAGCAAATGGTAGTAAAAAATTCAACAGGCTTGCATGCACGTCCTGTTACAACTCTAGTTAAATTAGCTGGCCGTTATAAATCATCAATTGAGCTTGTTTATAATGATAAAGCAATTAAATTAAAAAGCATGATGGGTTTACTTGGTGCAGGTGTAAAAGGTGGCTCAACGGTTGAAATCATCTGTGATGGTGAAGATGAACAAGCAGCAATGGACGAAATCCGTGAGTTATTTGCTACTGGTTTTGGTGAATAATTGTTAAATTAGCTTAGCTAATCATCAATTTAAACACTTGATTCCGTCGACTTAGGTCGACGGAGTTGTATAAAAAGGCGTTAATTTTATACTTTGAGTAGACGTATTTCTTTAATTAGACCGTTAGTCTTTGATTATCGAATTTAGTTCTTTATGATCAATCGAAGGTAACATTCGTGTAAACCCTCTAGTAAGATAAAGTAAATAAAGAAAACCCATTGCTAACCAAACTAAACCAACAATCATCGCTGTCGCATCAAGGCTTGTCCATAACCATAATGACAGTAACACGCCAATTGCAGGTAGTAATCCATATTTAAATAGCATTGATGCTGTTTTTGAGCTTCCTTTTCCTAAATAGCTTTTAATCACACATAAATTGACGAAAGTAAAAGCCACTAATGCGCCAAAGCTTATCATTGAAACCACTAAACTAAGATCTAGTACTAATGACAGCAATGAAAAGCAAGCAACAAAGATTATCGATAAATAAGGTGTTCTAAAGCGTGGGTGAATTTTATAAAAAATCTGTTTAGGTAGCACTCCTTCACGCCCCATTGCATAAAAAATCCGTGATACACTGGTTTGTGCGGTCATAGCCGATGCAAAAACGCCAGTTATATAAGCAGCTTGGAAGAAGTTATACATAAATTCTCCGCCCAATGTACTAATATCACCAACACGACGAACTACGTCTAAACTTGCTGTATCTTTATTATTTACAAAATCTGTCCACTGAGGATAGGCTAAATGTGCACAATATGAAACAACTAAGAAGATACAACCAGCAATTAATACGGTACATATAATAGCTTTAGGTAATGATTTTTGTGCATCATTTGATTCTTCGGCAAGTGTTGCTATTGCATCAAAGCCTAAAAAAGCTAAACATAATATTGCTGCACCAGATAGCAATCCACTAAAATCATTTGTATCAACTAATAATGGTTTTAGCATTGTTTCTGGTGTCAAATGAACATTAGTCACTGTTAAAATGATAAATAATATGATGAACACCACTTGTAATAAATTCAAAGTAATGTTCACACAATTAATTAGTTTGATTCCAAGATAGTTTAATACACTGACCCCTAAAAGGGACGCCAATACAAAAACGTAAGCAGGAATAAAACAGAATCGATCGTGAAGATAAATACCTAAAACTAAATAATTTAATATTGGTAAAAATAGGTAATCAAGGATTTGCGCCCAACCCACCAAAAATCCAACTTTTCCACCAAAAGTACGTTGTACATAAGAATAAGCAGAACCAGCAATAGGTAGCTTATTTGCCATACGACAATAGCTTAATGCAGTGAAAAAAATCATGGCAAGGGTGATGATATAGGCTATAGGTAAGTGCCCATTACTGGCAACAGTTACTTCCCCATAAGTGGTAAAGATCCCCAAAGGAACCATATAAGCTAAACCAAATGCAATTAATGCAGGTGTGGTTAAAACTCGTTTCATTTTTATTGCGGACATGACTTTGCTCCTCTGTCCCAAAAAACAATAAAAAACTACTAAGTATAGTTTTGCCTTTTTTACCCGCTTAAAGCGGCAGGGAATTCTGCCATATTATGATAATTATGCAAGTTAATTTTTAGTAAAATGGTACTTAAACAAGCAAATTATAAGCTTTAAAGTGCTTTTAGAGTTATTTTAGCTCAATTTTATTTAGATTATCAGGTTATAGGATTACGCTTCCATTTGCATATTTGTGATCCAAATCTATTATTTATTAGACAAAATAAGTGTCAGTGCAAATAAATTATTGTATATTTTATCCACAATGTGCATGTAGAGTGAAAAATTGAGTTATTGCGAATCATCTATTATCAGTAAGAGGATCAATTTATGCAGTCAATCCCTGTTTTACCGGTTGATTTAACCGGTGATGTTGTTACTCAAAAATCAACAGTTATCCATTTAATGGTTGAAGCTAGCCAAGCTTATTTAATTAATATTAAAACCTTTTTTGACGATGTTATGGCGCATGAACAAGAAATGGAAACCGATGTGTTACCTGATATTGCTTTGCCACATGCAAAAAGTAGTGCTGTTAAAACGCCATTTATTGTTGTTGGGAAATATAGCGATGGCATCATTTGGAATAATGATAATAAAGTGAAGTTAATCGTGATGATTGGCGCGCCAGAACACGCCAATAAAGAGCACTTATCCATTATTGCTAAATTAGCATCGAATTTAGCTAATGATGATTTTGTCGAAGATCTGCTTAAAAGCGATATTCAATTTGTGGCAAATAAGATTAGAGGTTTATATGAGTAAAAAAAAAATTGTTGCGATTTGTGCGTGTACCGCAGGGATGGCGCATACTTATATTGCTAAGCAAAAAATTGAAAATGAAGCAAAAAAACGTGGTTGGGATTATAAAGTCGAAACACAAGGTGCCGCAGGTATTGAAAATTCATTAACCGAGCAAGATCTTAAAAGTGCTGATGTGATTTTATTAGCAACTGATATTTCAATTGAAAATGCTGATAGGCTTGAGCCTTATAAAAATGTCATAAAAGTGAGTACTGGTGAAGCGGTTAAAAATACTGTCAATATTTTTAATAATGCAGAAACTATGTCGACTAAAGTGGTTAAAGATAGTATAGGTAAAGAGATATTTAGATCGTTAAATACAGGTATCAGTAAGTTTTTACCCGTTATCATCGCATCAGGAATACTTTTTTCAATTGTTTTAATGACAGGCGATGTTACTAACGACACTATCTTACCAAGTAATCAATTTTTTATGGATTTAAAACAGGTTGCCTTATATGGCTTTGCCATGATGGTGCCTGTGCTCGCTGCTTATATGGCTTATTCCATTGGTGGTAATGCTGCTTTAGCTCCTGCATTTATTATGGGTTATGTGGTTAATAATCCAATTGGTTCTAACCAAGTCAGTACTGGATTTATTGGTGCAATGATTTTTGGTATTTTAATTGGCTATTTTGTTAAATGGTTCAAAACAGTTAAAGTTCATCCAGTAATAGCTTCAGTTATGCCTGTGATGATTATTCCAACTGTAACGATACTAGTGATGGCACCACTTTACATTTATGGGCTATCTTATCCGCTTGATTGGTTTGTTAAAGCTATGGTCGCAACGTTAAAAGGTATGTCTGAAGTCAATGCCGCATTCTTAGGTATTGGCATTGGTATATTAGCGGCGCTAGACATGGGAGGACCATGTAGTAAAGCGGCGACTGCATTTACCTTAGCGGCAATGGCTGAGAGGGTTTATGGTCCAAATGGCGTATTTCGTATGTGCTGTGCTATTCCACCATTAGGTTTAGCTATGTCATCATTGGTTGTGTCACGTTCAAAATATACCAAAGAAGAGAAAGAGTTCGGTATTACTGCTTTCTTTTTGTCATTAGCGGGCATTACCGAAGGTGCGATCCCTTTTGCGGCTAAAGATCCAAAGCGTGTTATTATAGCTATTGTTGTTGGCACTGCCATCGCAGGTATGCTAGGAATGATTAATGGGATTGAATCATTGGTAGCATTTGGCGGGTTAGTTGCATTAGGTGGGGTGACTAAAGCAGCCACGTGGTATGTCATTGATATGTTTATTGGTGCATTAATTATTGCTGCTATTTTACATTTAACTAAACCAACAGCAGTAGAAACTGAGGCAGTAGCTGAAGTTGACTAGAGGCTGAATAATGACTCATGCTACACCAATCGTGATTGGTGTAGCAATGCATTAATAAATAATTGAAGTTTAAACTATGCTTGCTGATAAACTATTTGACCGCCGACAATCGTTGTTAGTACCTTGACATTTTGTATATCCGTTGCTGGGATGGTAAATGGATTGCGATCTAAAATAATCAAATCAGCAAATTTACCTTTTTCAATTGACCCAATGTATTCATCTTGTTTTAGTACATAGGCGGCATTAATAGTAGCGCTACGTAATACTTCAATAGCGGTTAGATTACGATCACTGTTTAACCGAGGATGTTCGGCATCAATTTGTCTAGTCATTGCAATTTGGAAATCGTACCATTCATTTAATGGATCAATTGGCCAATCGCTACCAAAAGCGCATGTTACACCTGCATCAATATATTGCCCATGTGCTTCTAAACCGTTATAACGCTCTGGGCCAAATAGGGTTTGATATTGCTCAACCATTGCCGAACTGCATCCTGCCCATTGAAATGAAAAGACCACACAAGTATTCAATTGTTTATACCTTGCAAATTGATGTGCTGCACTTAATTCATTATGCGCAGTGCTTGGACGAATATCGGCATCAGGTAATGCCTTACGCATTTTTTCAATGGCATCAAGTACAACTTCAATAGCCCCTTCACCAACTGTATGCATATGCGGATGAAAACCAGCTTTTGCGGATTCAAGTATTAATGCATCTAACATCTCAATGGAATAATAAAGATCACCATAACGATCTTTTTCGTCGGCTAAATTATATGGTTTAAGCAAGCGAGCGGTCATTAAAGGTGCTTGCATTACGCCATCTACAAATAATTTAGTATGTGATATTTTAATGCCAGGCTTTGGTTGCCAGTTTTTGTCATCGTAACGTGCGGCGAACTGTTTGACTTTGTTCAGTAAAGTTGGAATTTCTTCTATTGAAGATACATCATCTGGCGGTAATTCACGTGCACCAAATAAGCGAATAGATAATTGGTCTTGCTGTTGTAGTTTTAAAAATGCATCGGCTTGGGTTTCGGTAATTCGAGCATCCATAACAGCAGTAACGCCTTGTTTATTTAGTTCTGCTTGCGATAACTTAGCAATGTTGACTGCTTGTTCATCGGTGAGCTTAGAAATGCTGTCAAACGCACGCATGGCAGGGGCATCTTCTAATATGCCATTTAATTCACCGTCATCAGTACGTCCAATCTTTCCATCAGTTGGTTCAGGTGTGTTTCTATCTAAACCAAATTTCTCCAAAGCAATGCTATTGGCAACTAAAGTATGGCAGTCATTTGAAAACAAAATCACAGGGCGTTTTGTATTAAGTCTATCGAGATCAAAGCGCGTAATATCTGTGCCAATTGGTAAAACCTCTTGCCGTAGCCAGCCACGAACTTGTAACCAATGAGTATTATCACCGATAGAATCTTTATCTAAATATTGTTGTATAATAGCTAATGTATCATCAATAGTTAAGCTTTGATAATTCAAATTACATGACGACAATTGCATACCTCCCCAAAAAGTATGCAAATGCGAATCAATGATACCTGGCATCATGGTTTTGCCTTGTAAATCGTAAACAATTGTATGATTATCGACATATTGACTATTATTTATTTGCTGTGTAGTCCCTGTTGCAATAATATAGCCGTTTGCAACAGCAATTGCCTGACAAACGGTGTCTTGTTTGTCGGCAGTGTAAATATAACCATTAATGTAAATAACATCAGCCTTAGCCATTATTTGTGATTCCTTAACATAGAGAGCAAAATGAAAGCTGAACGATAGCAGATTTATAAAAAATTTGTCAAATGTAATAATTTTCTTTATTGTGTGCCAAGGTTATGCTACAAATAAGTTATTTAGTTACAGCGTCACAAGGTGAGCCGATGAAATATCAACAACTAGAAAACCTTGAATGTGGTTGGAAGTGGCACTATTTAGTAAAAAGACATAAAGAAGGCGAATTAATTACTCGCTATATTGAAAAAAGCGCTGCAGAGCATGCTGTCAATGAGTTACTATTATTAGAACATAATCCAACGAAAGTTGTTGATTGGATAAAGGCACATTTAAATCCCGACTTAGATAATCGAATGAAGCAAACTATTCGGGCAAGACGAAAACGGCATTTTAATGCAGAACAACAAAATACACGAAAAAAGTCCATTGATTTAGAATTTTTAGTTTGGCAACGATTAGCAAATTTAGCCAAACGTCGTGGATGTACATTATCGCAAACTATTACACAATTAATTGAAGATGCCGAGCAGAAAGATCAATATGCAACAAAAGTATCGACAATTAAAGATGATTTACTATCGCTTCTTGATGTTAAGCTTGATAGTAAATAATATAAACAACAGAATAAAAAGGTTTTATTATGGGAAAATCCCTTGTTATTGTGGAATCACCAGCCAAAGCAAAAACGATTAATAAATATCTTGGCAAAGATTTCGTGGTTAAATCAAGTGTCGGTCATATTCGTGATCTGCCCGTGAGTGGTAGCAGCCAACGAGCTGAAAAAAACACAAAAGATACAAAAAACAAAGTAGAGAAAAAAGTTAAACGTTCTGAAAAGCAAGCTTTAGTTGATCGTATGAGTGTTGATCCATACAACGGTTGGAAAGCGCATTACGAAATTTTACCGGGCAAAGAAAGGGTGGTTTCTGAACTTAAAAAATTGGCTAAAGACGCTGATATGATCTATCTCGCAACCGACTTGGATAGAGAAGGAGAGGCAATAGCTTGGCATCTTAAAGATGTCATTGGTGGCGATGAGAGTAAATACCGTCGTGTTGTTTTTAACGAAATCACCAAAACAGCGATTAAAAACGCTTTTAATGAACCATCAATGCTTGATATGGATCGAGTCAATGCTCAACAAGCACGCCGATTTATGGATCGGGTTGTGGGCTTTATGTTATCACCACTACTTTGGAAAAAGGTTGCACGTGGATTATCAGCTGGTCGTGTTCAGTCTGTTGCTGTGCGTTTAGTGGTTGAACGTGAGCGCGAAATCCATGCCTTTATTCCTGAAGAGTATTGGGATCTTTATGCTGATTTAACGACTGCTCAAAAAGAACAATTAACATTACAGGTCACCAATTACAAAGACAAAGCGTTCGAACCAAAAGATAAAGTTGCGATTGATATAGCCTTAGCTGAGCTTAATAAAAACCAATATCATGTAACAAACATTGAGCAAAAACCAACCAAAAGTAATCCGACTGCACCGTTTATTACTTCGACTTTGCAACAAGCAGCTAGCACGCGTTTAGGCTTTGGTGTTAAAAAGACAATGACATTAGCTCAGCGATTGTACGAAGCCGGTTACATTACTTATATGCGTACTGACTCGACCAATTTAAGTCAGGATGCATTGACAATGGTACGCGATTATATTGGTAAGAATTTTGGTGATAAATATCTACCAACGTCAGCCAATGTATATAGCAGCAAAAAGAATTCTCAAGAGGCACATGAGGCTATCCGTCCATCTGATGTCACCATTCTTGCCGAAAAAATTAGTGATATTGATGCTGATGCTTGTAAATTATATCAATTAATTTGGCGACAATTTGTGGCATGTCAAATGACATCGGCTGAATATAACTCAACTACCATTACAGTCCAATCTGGCGATTTTACCTTAAAAGCAAAAGGTCGTACATTGCGCTTTGATGGTTGGACTAAAGTGCAACCGCAACTGGCGAAAAGTAATGAAGATAAAATATTACCGCCGTTATCAGTCAACGACAAACTCGATTTAATCAACTTAAATCCAAATCAACACTTTACCAAACCACCTGCTAGGTATAACGAAGCGTCACTGGTTAAAGAGCTTGAAAAACGTGAAATTGGTCGCCCATCGACTTATGCAACCATTATTTCGACAATTCAAGATCGCGGCTATGTGCGTTTGGAAAATCGTCGCTTTTATGCAGAAAAAATTGGTGAAATTGTTACTGATAGACTCAGCGAAAACTTCAATGATCTGATGAGTTATGATTTTACCGCACGTATGGAACATGCATTGGATGAAATTGCCCATAAAAAACAAGAATGGCGAGAAGTACTTGACCAGTTTTTTAGTGATTTTAGTCAGCATCTTGAGGTTGCCGAACAAGCGCCTGATAAAGGTGGTATGCAACTAAATCCATTAGTGTTAACGCCTGAAATTAAATGCCCTAATTGTAGTCGTGAAATGGGTATTAAAACTGCTGGTACAGGTGTATTTTTAGCATGTTCAGGCTATGCGTTACCGCCTAAAGAACGTTGCAAACAAACCATCAACTTAATTCCGGAGCACGAAACTTTAAACATTTTAGAAGAAGCTGAAACAGCCGAAACTGATGCTTTAAGAGCACGTAAACGCTGTCCAAAATGCCATACAGCCATGGATAGTTATTTGCTTGATAACGAACGTAAATTACACATATGTGGTAATAACCCAATTTGTGATGGTTCATTAATTGAAAAAGGTAACTTTAAAGTAAAAAGTTACGAAGGACCAATTATCGAATGTGAAAAATGTGGCTCAGAAATGCATTTAAAATCAGGGCGATTTGGTTTATATATGGGCTGTACTAATCCTGATTGTAAAAATACACGTAAGATCTTAAAAAATGGTGATGTTGCACCCCCTAAAGAAGATCCGGTTGATTTACCAGAACTGCAATGTAGTAAATCTGATGCACATTTTGTATTGCGTGATGGTGCCGCAGGTATCTTTTTGGCAGCACATAATTTTCCAAAATCAAGAGAAACACGTGCACCGTTGATTGAAGAGTTACAACGCTTTAAAGATCGCTTGCCCGAGAAATTTGTTTATTTAACCGAGGCACCAAGTAAAGATCCTGATGGTAATCCATCCATTGTTCGTTTTAGCCGTAAAAGCAAACAACAATATGTCACCTCTGAAGTTAATGGTAAATCGACTGGTTGGGTGATGCAATACGTAGATGGCAAATGGATTAATAGTAAAAAATAGGTAATAGCAACTAAACTTTTGTTAAAAAGTTTCAGGAAAGCATATGTTTTAGTATAAAAATAGTTATTATTGTTTGTGCTAGACAGTAAAAAGACTTACCTTACCAATTCTCCCTTTTGAGATGTGATTAAAAGGGAGAAAAGCATACAGTTAAAGGAGCCTTTGTTTGTCATGAAATTGCAACAATTACGTTATATTGTTGAAGTCGTGAATAACGACCTCAATGTATCGTTAACATCCGAAAAACTGTATACATCTCAGCCAGGCATTAGCAAGCAAATAAAATTATTAGAAGATGAGCTTGGCATTCAGATATTTACCCGAGTAGGTAAGCACCTTTCAGAAGTGACACCAGTTGGTGAAAAAATCATTGCTCTTTCTCGAGAAATCCTCAATAAGTCCAACGATATTAAAATTATTGCTAAAGAGTTTTGCCAACCAAATCAAGGCTCATTAACGATTACCACAACTTATACTCAAGCACGTTATGCCTTGCCTGTTGTGATCCAGCAGTTTATGCAGCAATATCCAAGTATTACTTTGCATATGGAGCAAGGATCATCATCACAGTGCATATCTCAGGCACAAGCAGGGCAGGCCGAATTGGCTATCGTGACCGATATTTCACAGCTTAGTGATGATATGATTGCCTTACCTTGCTATCACTGGAACCAAGCAGTGATTGTGATGAAAGATCACCCACTTGCTAAAAGCAGATTAATTTCAATTGAAGAACTTTCCAAATTTCCGTTAGTTAGTTATGATTTTTCTAACGATGGATCCGATTTAAATCAAGCTTTTTTGCGAGCTCGTCAGTCGCCTAATATTGTTTTTAGTACAACAGATGCAGAGTTAATTAAAACCTATGTTAAGTTGGGAGTCGGCGTTGGCATTGTCGCAAAAATGGCGGTGAGTAATACTTCAGATGATGATTTTGTTGTATTGAATGCTGGTCATATATTCCCTTATAGCACAACCTATGTTGTTTTTGCTCGTTCGTTATTTTTACGCAGTTATATGTATGATTTTATTAAGCAGTTTTCGCCAAATTTAGATCGACAAACCGTCGACAAACTGATGTTGTGTGAAAATAATACCGAAGTATTAGCAATGTTTAATGGGGTAAAATTGCCTGTTTGCTAAGCCAATTTATTTTTTATCATAATAAAAAGATGTAAAGCAAAGTGCGATATGATTCGCACTTTGATTATTTTATTATTTATGCCTTGCTTTTAAAATGCCAATCACATCTTGTAATGACAGATTTTGATCTTGGAGCAGAACTAATAAATGATAAACCAAATCCGCAGATTCATTTTTTAACTCTTCTCGATCATGAACTGTCGCAGCAAGAGCGGTTTCAACGCCTTCTTCTCCCACTTTTTGCGCAATTCGTTTTGTGCCATCATGATATAGTTTTGCCGTATACGATGACTTAGGATCGGCATTTTTACGTGCTGCAATTAATTGCTCTAAGTCAAACAAAAATCCCCATTCGCTTTTAGCATTAGCAAAGCAACTATTTGTGCCGGTATGGCAAGTTGGACCAACTGGATTAACTAAAATCAGTAACGTATCATTATCGCAATCAGCCGAAATATTCATGACATTTAAAAAGTTGCCAGAAGTTTCACCTTTGGTCCAAAGGCGCTGCTTAGTTCGTGAATAAAAAGTGACTTTACCGCTACTTTGTGTTTGAGCTAATGCATCTTGATTCATATAACCCAGCATTAGTACATCGCCAGAAACATAATGCTGAATAATGACCGGCATTAAATGATCTACTTTTTGCCAATTAAGTTGCTGTAAATCTAATTTTATATCGCTATTTTGAGTTAACATAATCGAATTTCTACTCCATTGTGAGCTAAATACTGTTTAAGTTCGCTAATATTGATAATTTGTTTATGAAACACCGAGGCTGCTAATGCACCATCAACATTGGCTTCTTTAAAGGCTTGCAAAAAATGATCCACGGTGCCAGCACCGCCTGAAGCAATAAGTGGTACATGACAAACCTCACGAATTGCTTTTAGTTGATCAAGATCATAGCCATTACGTACACCATCTTGATTCATCATGTTTAATACAATTTCGCCGGCACCACGTTTTTGAACCTCTTTTACCCAATCAAGTGTGTTCCATTTTGTGGCAACGGTGCGTTTTTCATCACCAGTAAATTGATAAACGTGATAATTGTTTGATTCTTTGTCATACCAAGTATCAATGCCAACAACAATACACTGCACACCATAACGATCTGCAAGCCTTGTAATTAAAGAAGGGTCAGCAAGTGCAGGGGAGTTAATTGAAATTTTATCAGCACCAAAGGTTAATATTTGCCCTGCATCATCAATCGTTTTAATGCCGCCAGCCACACAAAACGGAATATCGATCACTTCGGCAACTTTAGCCACCCAGCTTTTATCCACCACACGACCGTCAGATGAAGCAGTAATATCATAAAAAACGAGCTCATCGGCACCTTCTTGTGCATAGCGCTTTGCTAAAGGGACAATATCTCCAATAATTTCGTGATTTCGAAATTGCACACCTTTAACCACTTGACCATTACGAACATCTAAACAAGGAATTATCCTTTTTGCCAGCATGAAATTGCCTCCTGAACAGTAAATTTACCTTCGAGTAAAGCTCGCCCTACAATTACGCCTGCAACGCCACTATTGGCAAGTGCTTTAACATCGTCTAATTGACCTATACCGCCAGATGCTTGAAAAGCAATTTGTGGGTATTTTTGACTAATTTCTTGGTACAACTTAATATTCGAACCGCTGAGCGTGCCGTCTTTCGAAATATCAGTACAAAGCACATGTTTCAACCCATAAGGTAGGTAATCCTCAATCACTTGTTCTAATGTCTGTTTTGAGTCTTCTTGCCAACCATGAATCGCCACATATTTATTGCCTTTAGTATCAATGCGCACATCCAGTGCTAATACCAATTTTTCAGCACCGTATTTTTTAAACCATTGTTTAACTATTTCTGGTTGCTTGATGGCGGTTGACCCAATTACCACGCGAGCAGCACCGGCTGATAATAATGATTGTATATCTTTCTCAGTGCGAATTCCGCCTCCAACTTGGATAGGAACTTGTACGCCATTAATCAACGTTTGTATTAACGAAATTTGACGAGCATTAGGATCTTTTGCGCCGGTTAAATCTACCAAGTGCAACAGCTTAGCACCTTGCTTTTCATAGTCTTGTAAGCGCAAAAGTGGATGATTGCCATAATCACGTTTTTGCTCATAATCGCCTTGGTGCAATCGCACCACGCTACCATCAATTAAATCAAGCGCAGGGATAATCATTGGATAAACTGCCATTGTTACATCTCCAAAAAGTTTTTGAGCAATTTTGCACCGGCTGAGCCAGAACGCTCGGGATGAAATTGCACGCCGTAAAAGTTTTCTTTTTGTACGGCTGCGGTAAAGCTTTCGCCGTAATTGGTTTCTGCTATTGTTGCTGAGCATAGTGGCATCGCGTATCCATGTACAAAGTAAAAATAAGCACCATCAGGAATATCTCTAAATAGATGATGACCTGCTTTTGGGTAGACTTGATTCCAACCCATATGGGGTAGTGGTAATCCACAATCAGGAATTTCAATCACTTTTTCATTAATTATACCAAGTGTATGCACATGTCCTTCATTACTATAATCAGCTAAAAGTTGCATACCAAGGCAGATCCCTAATACTGGTTGAGTACAAACTTTTATCAGTTCAATTAAATTGCGCTCTTTTAACTTTTGCATTGCAGATGAAGCCGATCCGACACCCGGTAAAAATAACTTGTCTGAATTCAATACCACATCAGGATCAAGACTAATAATAGGCTGATAGCCAAGCCTTTCTATTGCATATTTCACCGATGAAAGATTTGCGCAACCAGTATCTAAAATGACAATATTCATTTATAGCACTCCTTTTGAGCTAGGAAGTCGATCACTTTCAATTTTTATTGCTTGTTTTAAAGTACGAGCGAAAGCTTTAAACAGACTTTCTACTTTATGATGATCATTATCACCTGTGGTTTCAATATGCAAGGTGATTGCCATTGCATAGCTGATTGAATAAAAAAAGTGCTCAACCATTTGTGTACTCATATCGCCTACTTTCTGATGGGAAAAATGAGCCGAAAATTTAAGATAAGGACGGCCTGAAATATCCATTGCACATTTTGCTAAACATTCGTCCATCGGAATTACTGATGCATAGCGAGTAATGCCGCGTTTATCGCCGAGTGCTATTTTTAACGCCTCGCCTAAGGCTAGTCCTGTATCTTCGATGGTATGGTGATCATCAATATGCAAATCACCATCGACTTGAACATTGAGCTTAATTCCGCCGTGAGTAGCAATTTGGTCAAGCATATGATCAAAAAAACCGATCCCTGTATTGATGCTACCCCCTCCTTGGCGATCAAGCCATACTTCTACTAAAATCTTGGTTTCTTTAGTATTACGCTCAACTTTTGCATAGCGATCTGTGGTGGTTAACCGCTGAGCGATTTCGTGCCAATTTAAAATTTCAGGATGATATCGTAACCCTTTGATTTGCATATTTTCCGCCAACTGAATATCAGTGACCCTGTCACCAATAACGTAGCTATTTTGTTTGTCCAATTTACCACTAGTAAGATAAGGTAACACTAATTGGATTTTAGGTTTACGGCATTCACAGTTATCCTCGGGAAAGTGAGGGCAAATTAGCACATCTTCAAAATTAATGCCTTGCGATTTAAAAATCTGCATCATTAGATTATGCGGTCCATCAAAATCTACTTGTGGGTAGCTTTTAGTACCTAGTCCATCTTGATTGGTCACCATTACCAATTTATAGCCAGCAGCTTGCAATTTAAGAAGCGCAGGGATCACATTCGGTTCAAAAGCCAGCTTATCAAAACGATCAACTTGAAAGTCAACTGGAGGTTCTGTAATTAATGTGCCATCTCGATCAATAAATAAGTATTTTTGTAACATTTTTGCTCCTATTTTATTGCTTTAAGCGCCGAAAGAACTGCCTCGCACTCTGCTTGAGTACCAATGGTGATTCGAATCATATTGTTTTCCCCAATCGACTTGCTTTGATCGCGTAAAATAATCCCTTTATTCCATAAGATATTAAACACGTCCTTATTATCTTGAAACTTCACACATAAATAGTTGGAAGAACTCGGATAAATTTTTTCAACAACTGATAACTGTGCTAGCGAGCTGGCAAATTTTTCTTTTTGTTTGTTCAAATTGATTACATGTAACTTCATGGTATTAATGCCATCTTTACTCAGCGCTTGTGCTGCAATATCGGCCACGGGCGTAGCGAGTGGATAGGGGGCAATGACTTTTTGTAATGCATCAATCACTGGTTTATTTGCGATCGTAAAGCCACAACGAAGTCCTGCTAAAGCAAACGCTTTTGATAGTGTCCGTAACACCACTAAATTAGGGTAGTTAGCAAGCCAACTCACCACCGTTGAGTCGGGGGAAAACTCAATATAAGCCTCATCAATCACCACTAAAGCACGATTGTTGGCAATATTGAGCAACGCCTTGATATCCTCAGGATCAATTAAGTTACCTGTTGGATTATTTGGTGAACAGACATAAATCAGTTTAACGCTATCAAGATGCTGCTCAATACCTTCAAGATCAAGCTGCCAATCGGCTTTGGTTGGGACTGTTTTGATTTTGACGCCTAACGTTTCAGCACTTACTTGATACATGCCATAAGTTGGTGGGCAGTACAAAATGCAGTCTTTTTCAGGCTCGCAAAATGCACGCATTAATAATTCAATAGCTTCATCAGCGCCACGGCTAACAATTAATTGATCGGGTTGTACACCAGCATATTGCGCATAACGCTGAATCACCTTTTCTGGTTGTGGCTCAGGGTAACGGTTTAAGGTTTGTTCGGTCAATTCAAAATGTGGTGCGACGGGGTATTCGTTCGCATTTAGCCACACATCGCCTTGTCCACCAATCCGACGAGCAGATTGATAAGGTGTTAATTGCTGAACATTTTTTCTAACTAATTTATTGATATCCATTTTAGTCACCTATTTTTGACTCATTGAATTTAAAACGGCAAGGCGAAGGCTAACCGCTTGTTTATGAGCGGTGAGTTGTTCTGCCTCGGCCATTAACTCAACTGCATGCCCAATGGTTTTTAAGCCTGTTGGTGATAATTTTTGCACGGTCATCCTTTTTTGAAAATCCGCTAAGCCAAGGCTAGAATAAGTTGCGGTATAGCCATAAGTTGGCAGAACATGATTCGTTCCCGAAGCATAATCACCAGCTGATTCTGGCGACCAATCGCCTAAAAAGATTGAGCCAGCACTAGTAATTTGTTCGACTAACGCATCGGCATTGGCGGTTTGGATAATTAAATGTTCAGGTCCATAACGATTACTAATTGCCACACATTCATCCAAGTCTTTAGTCACAATCAGGCGACTTTCTTTTAATGCCTGTTCGGCAATAGCCTGACGTGATAGCATACTTAATTGCTTATCCACTTCCTGTGAAACAGCTTGCGCAATCGCTTCATCTGGTGTTAATAACACCACTTGCGAATCAGGACCGTGTTCAGCTTGTGAAAGTAAATCAGCGGCAACAAAAGCCGGATTAGCTGAACTATCGGCAATCACCAGCACTTCAGATGGGCCTGCAGGCATATCAATCGCAGCGCCATCAAGTCGCTGGCTAATTTGTCGTTTAGCCTCGGTAACATAGGCATTGCCCGGACCAAAGATCTTATCCACTTTAGGAACAGACTCGGTGCCTAGTGCCATTGCGCTAATCGCTTGTGCACCACCTAATTGATATACTTCGCTGACACCACACAAGTCTGCTGCATATAAAATCTCGTCAGCAATAGGTGGAGGTGAACATAAAATCACCTGACGACAACCAGCAATTTTAGCGGGTATTGCAAGCATTAATACCGTTGATAACAAAGGCGCTGATCCTCCCGGAATATAAAGCCCAACCGAATCAATTGGTCGAGTAACTAGCTGACATTCTACCCCCGGCATTGTTTCAAGCTTAATGGTTTGTTTTACTTGAGCTTGGTGGAACTTTTCGATATTCGCAACTGCCAATTGCATTGCTTGCTTTAATTCAGGTTTAACGCGGTTTGCGGCTGTGTTGATTTCTTGTTTTGTGAGTTTGAACTGCTGAATTTGGACTTTATCAAATTTGCTACTTAGCGCTTTTAACGCCTTATCACCATCTTGTTTAACTTGTACCAAAATATCTGCAACAGCTTGGCTAATTGAATCAGAGGCTGTAATCGCTGGACGCGTTAATAGTGCTGCTTGTTGTTCATTTGTACATTGTTGCCAATAAGAGAGTTTCATATTATTACTCCATCATTTTTTCAATTGGTAATACAAGAATTGAGCTTGCACCTAACGCTTTTAGGTTTTCCATCGTTTCCCAAAAAAGCGATTCACTGCTTACCATATGTAGTGCAACCCGATTTTGCTCGCCAGTTAAAGGCAAAATGGTAGGATTTTCAGCGCCGGGTAATAGTGCAACAATATCATCTAACACCTCGGTAGGGGCGTGGAGCATAATATATTTTGATTCACGAGCTTGAATAACCCCTTGAATACGCGTCATGATTTTATCGATTAACGCCTGTTTTATTGGTGACATGTCACCTTGACGTTGAATTAAGCAGGCTTTTGATTTATAGATAACTTCGATCTCTTTCAGTCCATTGGCCTCAAGTGTTGCACCGCTAGATACTAAATCACAAATTACATCAGCCAGCCCAGCACGTGGTGCAACTTCGACCGAACCATTAAGTAAGCAGGTTTTAAAGGTAACATTATATTGTGCAAGATAACGGCGGAGCAGATGAGGGTAAGTGGTGGCAATACGCAGGTCATTTAAACACTCAGGACCAGAGTACTCAAAATCACGCGGGGCGGCGATCGACAACCGACATCCACCAAAATCAAGCGCGCGCAGTTTTATAAATTGTGGATCTTCGCCTTCGGCTTGCCTATCTAATACTTCTTCTTCTAAAACATTTTCGCCTACAATCCCAATATCAACAACGCCATCAATAACCAGCCCAGGGATATCATCATCACGAACGCGCAAGATATCGATGGGCATATTTTCTGCAAAAGCAATTAACCGTTGTTCTTGCAGATTAATCTTAATGCCACATTGGGCAAGTAGCTTTTTTGACTCATCACTTAAGCGACCTGACTTTTGCATTGCAATGCGTAAACGCGAATTATCCAACATATCTTTCTCCAAAGTTATCTAAAAATTTATAAACCACAAACAAAAAACAAAAAACCCTCGGAAGTTTGATCTTCCGAGGGTTCTCTGCTTGCTTTTGCGACATCACCGGAAGACCAAAGTCTTCCAGCACCAATCGCCCGAAGACTATTCAGGAATGATGGTGATGATGATGTGTACTAATAGCATTAGTAATAAAAACGCAAAAACAATTCATAAAAATAAAAAACCTTTAACTGAGTTGATAATTAAAGCTACTGAACAAAATATAACAGAATTTGTCTATTCGCAACTAGTTTTTTATTTAAAATAGTCAGCGTGATTAGCTTAATAACTTCAAAACAGCCGTACAGCTACACAATTTTGACGTCTAATTTAATTTATGTTATTTATATTCAATAAATTATATATAGAATATTGAAAGGCTTAATCATCATGTTACACCCTTATTACCATAATATTGACGTATACCCTTTTTTATGGGCGCTAATGTTTCCCTTTTTCTATTTGGTTTATCTGCTTTCTACTATTATTGTTTATACTAAATTAAATAAAAAAGTAAAAATCGGCTTTATGATTATAGTGGGTGCGTGGTTGGTATACATTTTTCCCCCAACTGATATTCATTTTTTCTTGTTTTCGTTAACTGGAGCGCTCTTTCCAGTTGGTCTTCGTTATTGCCAAATGCACAAAAAACACTACCAAGGCATAAAACAAAAGTTAAATCTTGCCGTTGTTTATGTTGTATTACCCTTATTGGCAACCTTTTTTTGGCCGATTTATCTTGGAATGCCGATGCTTATTGAATACTGGAACAGCCGTCCAAGTAGCGAATGCAAGCAAAATGGACGTTTGATTTCACTGGCGAATGATGCGGTTTATCGTCTTTATCCCCAACATAGTCGGGGTAATGAATTTTGGGTAAATATGACAGATGTTTCAACTAAAGAGTTTTGTGACAAATTTTCAGCAACAGAATCTAAGCCCGTTGTTGAACTGTCATATTCCTTAAAAAAAATGTGCAGGCATCCTGAAACGCCGAATCAAAAAGCATACTGCGATAACGTAAAACAAGGTGGGATCTTATTATCAGATGTCACAATCAAAGCAACTAGCAATATGGCCCCTAGTCATCGAATATGGCCAGATTTACAAACAAAACTAAACGAAGACTTAAACAAGCAACTAACACAAGGCAACACCGACTTAGCGCCACTTGATTATCATCATCTTAAAAACTACAAAGAGTTTGATGATGGCGTTGCTTTATATGTTTCTTATGATCGAAATAAATACAACAAAATCTATAATATAATCGTAAACAATCCGAATTGGCTCCATCCACAAACAGAGCCTTTTACTCTTTATTGTAATCTTAATTATGAAGGTAACCAATATTGTCGTGCTGTCTACCTATATCAAAAAAATGCGTATATTGATTACACCTACGATTTAACCGAAACACAAAAAGATGAATTCACAATTCAACCCCAAAACTACAGTCAGTCCTACATGGACAAACAAATAGCCGCAGCCCAAAAAGCCCATCAAATTGTCACATCAATTTTTGAGGAAATGCGAATAGAACAATAAAGGTAATAGTTTCGGACGTCGCTATTTTGAACACTAAACTACAAACGTCCGAAACCGCTGCATCTAATCCACTATAACCACCACAAACAAAAAAAGCTTTATTTTTATCCAAAAATCGGTCAGAAAAGGTATTGATTTTATTAAAGTTTTTGTTTGGTTGTTCCTAGATTACACCATGAAGTGCAATTTTTCTTAGCTCCTTTGAATAAAAGGAGGCAGGGCTTTTAAACTTATGCCGTTTTCTTGGGCGTGTGTTCAATAGATATTGTATTTTCTTTATCTGTTCGT
>NZ_WTFC01000078.1:0-504 GCF_009795795.1 Gilliamella sp. Pas-s95
AACCACGAATAGCGCCCCAATAACAGCAAATTAACCGCTCCAAACCCTTTTTTTTACGATAATTTAAAATTAAATAAAATCAATACATTAAAAAACACCTCAAAAAAAGGGTTTTCAAAGATGAAATTGTTGTTTATCTTTATACAGCAAGATTTATCAAATCTTAAGCTCTCCTTAACGCCGTGTAGGCGGTTTAGAAAAATGGATATTTAAAAATTGAAAGCAGAAAAACCTTAACGCCGTGTAGGCGGTTTAGAAAGAGTTTAGATAACCAGAACTAGCACTAGCAGTCCTTAACGCCGTGTAGGCGTTTAATTAAAATAAAATCAAACATATAATTATAAAAACATAATATCTTTCAAAAAAGATGGTTATGTTATTTGTCTTATTCCGGCGTCAGAATGTGCCGACAACAGAGTGAGGTTAGCACGCCAAACAGGACGTTTGGCGAGTTTGTGGTGCGCCGGGAGCGCGTCCACAAACGGTGCGTTAAGACCGAGCGGC
>NZ_WTFC01000011.1:0-73118 GCF_009795795.1 Gilliamella sp. Pas-s95
GCAGTTGGGGCAAACTATTGCAGATGCGTTGTTGTGGTTTAAATTCGTGGTTTATTTTGATGTGGCAAGATTTCGGACGTGGTCAAGATAGTTGTTTTGAACACGAAACGGCAAACGTCCGAAACTACTACACCTAATTCATTCTATGCACCAACCAAAAAAAAGTCCTTATTTCTTGCTAAAAAACAGTCAGAAAATGTATTGATTTTATTGAATTTTTATATGTTGATTTTTAAAGCAACACTCTTATATCCAGATTATTCCCCCTTTGAATTTTATTACTTTTACGCCGACTTTAAGTATATAATCAACAAAAACTCATCTATGGATTGTTTTATGGCTAATGTTTCTTCCTTTCGCCGAAGTCAAGGTGTTATTTTCGTCGCTTTTTTATTTACTACTTTTATTGTTGGCATTGCCGGTGCTTTACAATCCCCCACTTTAAGTCGGTTTTTGACCTTTGAAGTAAAGGCCGATCCCCGTTTAGTTGGGCTCTTTTTTTCAGTGAATGCATTAGCAAGTATCATTGGAAGTTTTTTATTGGCTAAATATTCAGACAAAAAAGGTGATAGGCGGAATATTGTTATATTTTGTTGTTTGATGGGGGTTGTTAATAGTGTGATATTTGCTTTTTCTAGGCACTATTATATTTTAATTACACTTGGTGTTTTGTTTGCCGCTTTATCATCTGCCGCTATGCCACAAGTTTTTGCACTTGCCCGTGAATATGCAGTAAAAACGGGGCGTAATGTTGTAGCATTTAATTCGTTAATCCGAGCACAACTTTCTTTAGCATGGGTGATTGGTCCTCCTCTTTCATTTGGTTTAGCTATCCACTATGGTTTTACCGTCATGTACCTAAGTGCGATGTCTATGTTTTTCGTTGCGATGTTGTTTGCAGCCTTTTTTTTACCTTCGGTTGAAAAAAATCCCGTCTTACAAATTGATAATACGATTGATATAAAATCAGCTAACCAGTCGCTATTTAAAAATAGGAATGTCGTTTATTTATTGCTTTCGACTGTATTTATGTGGACTGCTAATATGATGTATATCATCGATATGCCACTTTATGTGAATTCCATATTACATTTATCCGATTCATTACCTGGGAAATTAATGGGATTAGCGGCAGGCATTGAAATTCCAGCTATGCTTATTGCGGGCTATTTAGTGCCTGTTTTGGGTAAGAGAAATTTGTTTTTCATCGCTATCATTTGTGGTTTGCTGTTTTATGTTGGTATGATTTTATTTACTGACGAATTTGCATTATTTGCTTTGCAACTTTTTAATGCACTTTTTATTGGTATTGTTGCAAACATTGGCATTATCTATTTTCAAGATCTATTACCAACAAGAATGGGGGTTGCCTCAACATTATTTAATAATGGTATCATTTGTAGCACTATTTTAGCGGGAATTATTCAAGGATTTGTTTCTGAATCTTATGGGCATGAAATTATTTATTGGATTGCATTTGCTATGGTTGCCATTTCATTACTGTTTTGTGCTTTGGTTAAGGATAAGCATTAATGATGGGGATTGGCAAAGTTGTCTTCCAAATGGTGGAAGACAATTTGGGGTTTTTTGACGTTTATTCTGATTCTGCAAAAGTGTTGCATTGACTAATCGAGCCGTTATCGAATCCTTGTTTAAACCATGTATAACGCTGTTTTGATGATCCATGGGTAAAGCTATCGGGCATAACATAACCGCCACTTTGTTGTTGCAGTCGATCATCGCCAATGGCTTGCGCTGTTTTTAATGCTTGTTCTATATCGCCAACCTCAAGAATGTTCTTTTTTTTGCATTGCGTTGCCCCACCCCACATTCCTGCGTAGCAATCTGCCTGTAATTCTAATTTTACCGATATTTGATTTTTGACGGTGTCTGATTGATCTTGCGTTAGTTGTGCAACTTGGTTAAATGTTCCAAGTAAATTCTGTACATGATGACCAATTTCGTGGGCGATGACATAACCTTGCGCAAAATCACCGCCGCCACCAAGGCGTTGTTTCATCTCTTGATAAAAGGAGAGGTCTAAATATACTGTTTTATCTATATTACAATAAAACGGCCCCATAACAGCTTGGCCTGTGCCACACGATGTCTGGGTTGAGTGAGTATACAGCACTAATTTAGGTGGGACATAGGTTTTGCCTAAACGTTGAAATTGCTCGCTCCAGTAGTCTTCGGTGCTAGCTAATATGACCGAAGTGAATTTGGCTGCTTCGCGGTCATCTGCTGTATATTCTGAGGAGGTTTGCTGTGTGCTGTCTGAGGTGGTTAGGTCGGAACTGAGTAATCCAGTCAAATCAACACCGTAATAACCCGCTACTAAAACGACAATAAATAAAGCAATTTTGCCTTTACCTTTAATTGGAATTGCGGTCCCCATTCCACTGCTTGATTGTGAGCGGCGATCTTCAATATTGTCACTTTCTCTTTGGTCTTTCCAGCGCATAAGAGGCACCTTGTCAGTTTTTATTTTGTTATTTTAATGGATAATGATGAAGGATACTAGGTTAAGTCAATGCTATCGCTGTAATGTGGAAAAATAATGATGAGCTAAAATGATATAGGTAGGTAAAGAGTATGGTTAAATCGGTTATTTTCTTGCTTTATTTTAGGTATATAATATTGGTAAATTCTACCGTATCTTCATTCTAATGTCAGGGGCTTGTTATGCCGTATCTATTACTTACGTTGGCTGCTTGTTTTTGGGGCGGGAACTATGTTGTTGGACGTGTTTTGGTGACACAAGCCGATCCTATGGTGATATCTGAAGGTCGTTGGGTTATCACTGCGGTGTTATTGCTTTGTTTGTATCACCATCAAGTGCGTAATGATTGGGTTAAGATTAAAAATTCAGTTGGGTCAATTTGTTTGCTGGCGATTTTTGGTCAGATTTTATTTCCTTTAACGTTGTATGTGGGATTGCAATATACCTCGTCGCTTAATGCGTCAATTTACCTTTCTGCAACTCCTGGCATGGTTTTAGTTATGAATAAATTGTTATTTAATGATTCAATTTCAAAAAATAACATCTTAGGTGTGTTGTTTAGTACAATGGGGGTTATTTATCTTATTTTACAAGGGAATTTAACTAATTTAAATTCATTGAACAATATCAATCAAGGCGATCTATGGGCAATGGCATCGGCAATGAGCTGGGCTTGTTATAGTGCCTTTTTACGTTTAAAAGATAAATCTATTGCCGGCAATGCTTTTGTAACAGTTAGTGCGGTATTAGGTTCTTTGATGTTACTACCTATTGCTTTAGTGTATTTCTATTTTTATCCTGTTGAAAACCTAGCGCATTATACTGATGCTAGCTTTTTACTTGGGTTATTGTATATTGCCATTTTTGCTTCTTGGCTGTCTTATCTATTTTGGAATAGAGGTATTGCTGAAATTGGCGCAAGTCGTGGGCAGATCTATACCCATATTATTCCTTTATCAGGTGGCGTTTTTAGTATTTTATTTTTGCATACCGAAATCGCTAATTTTCATATTATCAGTACATTGTTTATTGTTATTGGTATTTATCTTTGTTCTAAAAAGTCGACGGTTCGTAATTGCAGTGAGCAAAAGTAGCATTGGGCTATTTAGTTGTTGCGTTTTACTAAAGTGGGATATTTTGTTATACTTGGTACACAATTTTCATGAAAAGGAATTGTTTCACAGCTATCAAGTCGCAATATGGCTAGCCGAAATCACTTATCCGTTTTTGCTTTTTATTGTCCTCTTTTTATTTTGTTTTATTTGATTTTGCATCAATTTTTATTAGTCCTTTAGTGTATTTTTCTGTGTAATATCGCTGATATTATTTTTACATCACACAATTATATCATTGATGTTACCTCTTTATTCCTTTTCTTTATTTGAATTTAAATAGGCGGTATGTTATGAAAAAAGCAATAAGATTTAAAAGGAAGCCATTAAATATTAATGATATTACCATCATTGATGATCATAAATTAAGAAAGGCAATTATCGCAGCTGCGCTTGGCAACGCTATGGAGTGGTTTGATTTTGGTGTTTATGGCTTTTTAGCTTATGTTTTGGGGCAAGTGTTTTTTCCTGATGCATCGCCAAGTATTCAGGTAGTAGCTGCTTTGGCGACTTTTTCGGTTCCATTTTTAGTTCGCCCATTAGGTGGTTTGGTGTTTGGGGTACTTGGTGATAAATTGGGGCGTCAAAAAATTCTTTCTGTCACAATTATTATCATGTCATTAAGTACGTTTTGTATTGGGCTGATTCCTTCTTATGCAACTATTGGTATTTTTGCACCGCTTTTATTGTTACTCGCTAAATTGGCTCAAGGGTTTTCAATTGGTGGGGAATATTCAGGTGCGGCGATTTTTGTTGCAGAATACTCGCCAGACCGTAAGCGTGGTTTTATGGGAAGTTGGTTAGATTTTGGCTCAATTGCCGGATTTTTAGTTGGTGCTGGCTTAGTTGTGCTGTTATCAAGTATTCTTGGCGAAGTAAAATTCCAAGATTGGGGATGGCGAATTCCGTTTTTGTTTGCATTACCATTGGGATTAATTGGCCTGTATTTACGTCATGCTCTAGATGAAACTCCCGCATTTCAGCAACACACCGATACATTGGATAACAATGAGCGCACAAACATTGCTAATCCACCCCAAATGACCTTTAAAGAGATATTCACTAAATATTGGAAAAGTTTATTTGTTTGTGTCGGATTGGTGATTATTACCAATGTGACTTATTATATGTTACTTACTTATATGCCAAGCTATTTATCGCATAACTTACATTATCGCGCAGATCATGGTGTATTAATTATTATCGCAATTATGATTGGTATGTTATTTGTACAACCAATGATTGGTTTGATTAGTGATAAAATTGGGCGAAGACCTTTTATTGTTGGTGGTAGTTTTGGTTTACTTGTCCTTGCTTATCCTGCATTTATGATGATTAACAGCGATGTTATTGGACTTATTTTTATCGGATTATTGATTTTAGCTGTACTTCTTAATTGCTTTACGGGTGTGATGGCTTCTATTTTACCAGCTATTTTCCCAACAAGTATTCGTTATAGTGCTTTAGCTATTTCCTTTAATATCTCTGTACTTATTGCTGGGGCAACGCCAACTGTCGCAGCGTGGTTGGTTGAGGCAAGTGGTGATTTGTATATGCCTGCTTATTACTTAATGGTGGTTGCAGTAGTTGGGTTAGTGACTGGCTTAAAAATGAATGAAACTGCAAATAAACCGCTTCGAGGTGCAACACCTGCGGCATCGGATCGCTCAGAAGCCAAAGAAATTTTATCTGATCACTTTGATTCGATAGAGCAAAAAGTCGAAGATATAGAACAGCAAATCGATACTTTAAAAAAACAGCGACAGGATTTGGTGGATCAGCATCCTAAGTTAGATTGATTTTTTTGATATCGATTGATTATGGACATTTTAATAATGTAGGATTTTATGAACACTGATGTTATGCCCAAGCAAAGAGGGGAGATCATCCCCCCCTCTTTTATCGTTACTCAACGTCTATTTTGAAAATTAGTTATCTAATGAAAGATGTAAAACTTGATATAAATTTTGATTGGCTTTAGTTGGTTTGTCTTTAAAAAAAGTAAATATAGCATAAGCCCATTTGTCAGGATTATAAATTACTACTTGACCTGTATAATATTGATATTTAGGAATTCTAAAATCAAAATTATTTAATTGTGCTTGAGCAGGAATAATGAAATTTTCTTCTAATATGTATCTGCTTTGAGCAAAATTATCATTTAATTCAATTTTAGTCGTCATACCAATATTGATATTTTGCCAACCGAATGACGCAATGATATTGTCGAAGTAGCCGTCAAAAATAAACGTATTCATACCTTCTGTCTGTTTCCAAATATAAAGTGGACAATAACTATTGCTTATATTGTCATTATCTTTTTCAGAAATTAGATAAGCTTTGAATAAAAGATCAGTAAAATGATCAGTTTTATATCCATTATCTTTAATCCGATTTTTGATGATATTCATATCATAGTCGGCGGGTAAATTAATTTTATATTGCATAGCTTGCATATTTTATCTCCTTTGAATGTTGCGTTTAGTTTAAAAACTTAATTGAGGTTTGAATAATTCTAATTTATGATTTGGGTATCAAAAAAAGTGATAGGTCGCCGTGCAATATGAACTTTAAGGGATTACAGATTTTTAAAACGATTTATGAGCATAATAGCCTTAATAAAGCAGCTAAGATTTTGGGCTATACGCAATCAAATTTAACGGCTCACTTAAAAAAGATAGAGCATGAGCTACAAGCACCGTTATTTGTTCGGGGTTTTGATGGTGTAAAACCAACCGAAAAAGGGCAACAGTTTTATCATTTTACTTTGCAAACTTTGGAGCAATTTTCGCAACTTAAGCACTCCTTTAAATCTAAACGTAAAACCTTGTTAATCTCGGAACTATTATTTCAATTAATTGTTATAGAGAATGCAAAATATCACATTGAATCAACTGAAATAGTTATTAAACGAACGGATGACATGTTGAATGAAATTAATCAGCATTGCTATGATGAGGTTATTACTTTTAATCAATTAAATCATCAAGACTATTGTTTAATAGCGAATCAGCAGTTACCTGTTGCTTTTTTGCAAAGTCAATCAGTTTTAGAGAATGATCATCTACCAATATTGATTAATAATGATGAGCATTGTCCACTGCGAGCAAAAACGTTAGCTTGCGGTTATCCACCTGAAAAACTAATTACGGTGGACTCGTTAAGTCAATTATTAAATCTTGTTGAAAAAGGGCAAGGTATAGCACTTTTGCCAATTTTTTTAATAAAAAATAAGTTCAAAACGATCAACAATAATCGTGACTTTATTCAATTTTATTGCTATCAACATTCTTCGATTTAATCCCGACAATAATCACGTTATTTTCGCAATAATTTACTGTGATACTGGCGACGATATTCTGTTGGAGAGCGCTCTGTTTTGTTTCTAAAAACTCGACAAAAATAGTTACTATCTTTAAAACCTGATGCCAGAGCAACTTCTTTTACATTCAGATCATAATCTTTCAATAACGATTTTGCATATTCTAAGCGAATATGGTTTAAATATTCGTTTAATCCTATTTTGCCTTCGCGTTGAAATAGATGTGATAAGTAATTGGGCGAAATGTAAAACATATTAGCTAAAAAGTCGCGTGTAATATTTTCACGAAAGTGGGTATCAATGTATTGGCGAATAGCTTCAAATAGGCTGGTGGTTTTTGATGATGTTTCGATCTCAACATTAAGTAAATCTAGTGTATTGCTGAGCAAGCTTTGAATCAGAAAGTATGCTGTTTGGTTTTGCTCCAGTGATTGATTTTGCCAATTTAGTTCTGTAAGCGCTTGAATGATAAATGTTCCCACTCTTGGACCCCGCCTAGGTTTGTTTACTTGTCCATGGGGGATTAATTGAGTGCCATCCCAGTGCAATAAGCTCATTCCAATTTGTTGTTTTCCAAACAAAATACTTAATGATGTAACAGGGGTTGTCCAAATGGGTTTGTTCCAGCTTTGAGCAGAAATATATAACAGATCATTAGTCAATAAAGTTTTTTCAATGGTTTTACCATCTTTATCCGCCCATAACATTTGTTGCTTTCCTTCTAATATGATTTCAATTCTGGGAAAGTTGACTTGGTAGGCCAGTAAAGGGGGATTAGCGCTGTTGTTGGCAAAATAGATGTGGTTAATAGTCTGTTGATGATTCACTAGTTTGGCTAATGCGTTATTGATAGATTCGGTCATAAAATTGTATTGACGATAAGTTAAGTAATGTGCAATTGTTTAGATTTTAGATGAATATAAAAAATGAAAATTAATTTAAATTGCTATTTTATTTAATAAGTTAATTTTAGTTTTTGATTATGTGATCTAAATCTCATTTTTTTATTTAGCGTACAAAAATCCAGTAAAAGCCAAGATCGTCTTCTAGGCCATTATGTTATTTTTTTTTACTATATTGGTTATGAAAATGGTGTTATACGTTAATTGATGATGGTTGATCCGAATTAGGAGTTAATTATGGAATTATATTTAGATACAGCCGATATTGCTGCTATTAAACGTTTAGCTAAGGTGTTGCGGATTAGTGGGGTTACCACTAATCCGAGTATTGTGGCAAAGTCTGGTAAGCCTATTTTTCCGATATTAGTTCAATTACAAGATGTTTTAGGTCCAGATAAACTACTTTTTGCACAAGTGCTTTCAAGTGATGCCGATGAGATGATAAAAGAAGCTCATCAACTTAGAAAGGCGGTACCTTCAATTGTGACAAAGATTCCTGTTAATGCCCAAGGATTGATTGCAATTAAAGAGTTAACTCAACAAGGTATTCCAACGTTGGGGACAGCCGTTTATGGGGCAGGGCAAGGTTTTTTAGGTGCGCTTGCTGGCGCTAAATATATTGCACCTTATGTCAATCGTATTGATGCTCAAGGTGGAAATAGTAAAGATACTGTGCTCGAATTGCAAAAATTATTAGATTTGCATTGTCCACAATCTATGGTGTTGGCCGCTAGTTTCAAAACACCAAGACAAGCATTAGATTGCATGCTAGCAGGTTGTAAGGCAATTACGTTGCCTGTTGATGTTGCTGAGCTTTTTATTTCAGATCCTGCGGTTGATGCAGCCATTGCTAAGTTTGATCAAGATTGGCGTAGTACTTTTGGATCGTTAACTTTTTAAATTTGATTGTCAATTTGATCTTGTTTGAAGCTTGTTTTATCAATTTTAGATGAAACAAGTTTATCTGTTTTTTCAATTGTAAAAATAGCATTGCTCTAACATTTTTTATTGTATGATGCACTTGACTACAATAAATATAAGGACTGACACGATGGATAAAAAAGAACAAAAAATTAAAATAGATAAAAAAGTTATTGTTAATGCACTATTAACAGTATTGAGTATTGAAAAAATATCGCCGAGTTTTATTCGTGTCCAGTTTAGTAGCAATAAACCTATTAATGTCAATCCACTATGGATTTGTCCTTATTTAAAATTACTTTTTCCCGATCCTTTAACTGGCGAAATTATATTTCCTAAGCTTGATAATAATAATAAAATCGTGATCGGTGATAAAGTACGTCAGCTTGTGCGTAGTTATAGTGTGCGGGAATTTGATCGTATCACCAATCAGTTTTTTGTCGATTTTGCCATTCATGACTCGGGTTTGGCTTCTGTTTGGTCGCAAAATGCTAAAATTGGTGACCAAATTGGTTTGATTGGCGCTGCAAGTAAATTACAGTTTACTGATGATTGTTTGGTTTTAGTTGGTGATATTTCTTCTGTGCCAGCTATTTGTTACACACTTGAACATCTTCCTAAAAAACAAAAAGCGTTTGCCTTTATTCAAGTTAATGACAAAAATGATATCGTGCCATTGGTTGATAGCGAACATATTGAAGTTAACTGGTTTGTGCAAGATGAGAGTAATCCCCATCAATTAGTTGATGGTGTAATGAGTGCGGATTTATCAGAACACGATAAACTGTTGTTTTGGGGAGGCATGGAATGTTCGTTGGCGCGGCTTGTTCGCCAGGCGGTTAAGGAAAAATATAGCCATTTGTCACCAGATGCTTTTCATATTACCAGCTATTGGCGCGAAGGTTTTGCCGAGGGCGAATTTAAGCATCGCGAATAACAAGTGTTGCTATTTTTATGAATATTTTGGCACATTTGCATTTGGCTACATTAGCGAGCAGTTCGTTAATTGGTAATACCGTGGCAGATTTTGTTAAAGGTGATCCTTATTTAACTTATGACTGCGATATTGCCGATGGCATTATGCTGCATCGTAAAATTGATAGTTTGACCGATAGCCTATTTGAAGTTAAGCAAGCTAAGTTATTGTTTAGAAAATCACATCAGCGAGTAGCTCCAATTGCGTTAGATATTGTTTGGGATCACTTTTTGTCAAAACATTGGGTTAATTATGGGTTACTTCCAAGTGTGGCTCAATTTAATCAAGTAACAAAAGTACATATCCAACCTTATATTAGCGCGTATCCTGCCGATTATCAGAATTTTATGAATGCAATGTGGCAAGGATCGTGGCTAGAAAATTATGCTTCTATTGATTTTGTTGGTGATGTACTTGGTGGCATGGCAAATCGACGACCAAAATTGTATTTGTTAAGAGAAACCATTGTTGATATTAAGCAATACTATGCGCAACTTGAGTCGTTGTTTTTTGTGTTATACCCCAAAATTTGTTTAGCGGTAAAAGATGGCATTGGCTAAAGTTGTTTTGGGGTATTGGTTGTTAATTTGGCAATATTAATTTGCCATCATTTTTTTGAATGATATCATTGCGACTTGGGGATTGCATTATTGGTTTTAAATTTTTGTCGGTTATTTGTGGCGCATAACCGCTTTTGCCCCCACGGGGTTTTGTATGCACCACTTGACTTACAGGTAGGGTTGCTTCTTTAGTTAAGTTAGCCCATAACCATTCGATAGCATCTTCACCATAATAATCAATTGGTAGTAGTGTGTTGTCAAATGGTGCTACGCCATCTAAGTAGCTTGCGTTTTCAACTTCGATATATCTTAGTTGTGATTGTTGGCCTTCAACCAAACTATTTAACGCGACATAAGGGCGCGATGTGTAGTCGGGTAGTTGTTTAACATTATTACGACCATGCACAATAAAGGTTTTTATGCCGTGCAAATTACCCGATGCCATAACTTGTTTTATGCCTTGATTAACGCGGGGCTCTTGTGACTTTTTATAGACGCAAATTGAACCTTTAGTGCCATAGTCAACCGTGTCTTTTGTTTGTGAACTAGAGTAAAATTCGCGCCTTGGAGTATTAAGATCTTCATTTTCAACTAGATCCAAAATCGTTGCATTATTCCCATTCCACAGCGGTAGATGCCCATTTGCCATTCCCCATACTTGTTCAAATGAAACTTCTTCTAATGGCGCCACTTTGCCACTGTAGTATATTGGGTTTTGCTGAGTACTTGCTACTGAAAAACCACACATGTTTTCGGTGACATCGTATTTGCCATAAGCGCTAATATATTGATAAGGTAGGCCAATTGATTCGGTATAGTAGAAGTATGGTAGCTGAATATCCATGTCTGGTGTCCAGCCATTTTTGTGGAGTTTTTCTAGCGCTTCTTCAGGAGTACCTTTGGTTAGCAATTTTGCTTTTTTTAGCGCATTACAGCGCTCTTGAGAATAAAGAAAATAATCTGCATAAGGCACATAAGAATCATCTTTATAGGGTTTTATTGCTGGAATCGCACAAGGTATATATAATGCACCATAAGCACTATAATTTGCAATCGATTTGGCTGCTAGTTTTTGTTGTGGCGTGTTGCCTATTTTTAGTGTAATCTGAGATTTATCTATATTTGGTTGAATTTGTGGATTGACTGCCACAATACCATCAATCATATTTTGGGTATCTAATTCGCCTGCTTTTAGTGCTGCTCCGCCACCATCGCTTGCACCGTACACTAAGACAAGAGTGTTATCTTTGTTGTATATTGTTTTCTGATTGGGTGAAAACATACTGTTGAGTTCATAAAAGGCAAATTCAATGGATTTTAGTACATGTTCTCCCCAACGAGCTTCGGCATTTTGTTTTGAGTGTAGTTGTTTGATGGCATAACGGTGGGGATATTTTTTGATGTATTTCTCTCTATTGTTAATTGATGTAGAAAATAAGATATTACTGTCTTTTACATCGCCCCATACAGTAAAGCCAACTTTGTGTTCAATGTCATAAATGCCATTACCTAAACCTTTGTCGTTATATACTACTGCGCAGTTGTGGCGAAGTCCCCATAATCCGCGAATTTGTACATCTTTAGCATTTAATATTCCGTCTGAATCACTAGCCGGAACGACAATAATGCAGGGGTTATTTTTATTAAAATCAATCGGAATTTGCAACAACATGCCGACACCGTCTTCTCGTTGTACGGCAGTTATTTCAGTACCTGTAACTTTACCATCAAATAAAGGAGTTAATTCTTGTTTTCTAAAGCCAAATAATGTTCCTTCGCCATTTTTTGTATCAATATAACGATTGAGTTTGGCTTGTCGTCGTTCTTGAAAGTGTGGTTTGGTTGGAATGGCAACTTCTGGTGTCACAATAGTTGTGGACAATGGTGTAAAACCAAGCCCCGCGGTGACAAGGTCATTTTCATCACCATCATAATAAGCCAAGGTACTACGAACTAGCCACTTTGGTTTTGTGATAGCACTACCAATTTGAGGGTTGTTATTGTTGTTTACATTGGTATTGGTTTCTGGTGTTGGAGATAAAATTGTGGTTGTGTTCTCACTTTTATTGGTGTTTGAACTAGCATTTGCTTTATTACTTGCATTTTTATTTTTGTTTGCATTGGTACTTTTTTTAGAAGTACTTGCTTTTGTGCTTTTGTCAGTTTTAGGCGCTTTTGTTGGATTGTTTTGTGCGGCCAATGGCATAGCGAAAGCGGAAAGAAGTATTAATGAGGCTAATGTTTTTATTGTTATCTGTTTCATTTTTAATTCCATTATAATGACGTTCAGCTATAGTTAATTGGTTGAGTAATACATTTATTATTATAGTTTTATTTCTTTTAAGGCTCGATTATACACTATATTTTTATTATTCGTTATTGGGTAAATTTAGACTGCTAATGTCCCAAAAAGCGGCGATGATTTTTTCTGATAGTCGTTTTTTTTGTACGCAAATACCGACATCAAACGGTTCCATTAAGTTGGTTGACCATTCGGTTATACGATCTTTTATCCGTTCAGGGCTATTGTCCATTACGACTTTGGGCAATAAGGCTACGCCACAGCCCAAAGCAACCATTGATACAATGGCTTCGTGTCCGGCAACTGTTGCATAGATTTTTGGGTTGGTGATTTTTCTTTGCTTGAACCATAAATCAATGCGGTGACGGCTTGGTCCATGTTCTGGCAATATAAAGGGGATATTATGCCAGTCTGGTTGTTTTTGATGTAATTTGTCGCTAAATGAGCTGTTAAGTTTAGGGATCAACAAGACCATTTCAATTTCACCAAATTTTAAAAATTCAATGCCGTTCGGGAGTTGTTTGGGTTTTCCAGCAATGGCTAAATCGGCTGCATTTGATTGTATCTTTTCAACTGCATCTGCGGCATCGCCCGTGGATAGTTTTATTTCCACAAGTGGGTAGTGGATCCTAAAGCGATCAAGTATTTCAGGTAGGTGGCTATAGGCGGCAGTGACAGAGCAAAAAAGAGTTAGTTCGCCAACAAGTTGTTGGTTCGATTGATCCAACTCGTGCTTTAGTTGCTGGTGTAGGTTTATGACCTGTTGAGCAAAGTGTTTTACTTTTTCGCCGACTTGAGTGATTTGTACTTGCCTATTGTCGCGAATAAATAGCGGGTGTCCAAAGTGCTCTTCAAGCCGTTGGATCTGTCTTGATAAGGTCGATGGGCTAACATGCATGGCATTCGCGGTTATGCCAAAGTGGCAGGTTTCGCATAAATGTAAATACAGTTTTAAATCACGAATGTTCATAGTTATGGTTAGTTCCGGTTATTGCGCTAAAATGCAGGATTTGTAGTTTTTTATTGAGAAGCCGTAAAATCATGCATTACTGATTTAGTGGAAATATTATGCATAGATAATCAAATAAGGTAAATAGCATTATGTGTAACATCAATGGCAAAATAGGCGGATACCTGCTAAAATGAGCGATTATTTTTTGTAGGTTAAAACAGTTTATTTTATGACAGAACAAGCTTATTTAGACGAAGTCAATGCGCGTCGCACTTTTGCGATTATTTCTCACCCTGATGCCGGTAAAACCACCATTACCGAAAAGGTACTTTTATTTGGTCATGCAATCCAAACAGCCGGTACGGTTAAAGGTCGTGGAGCTAATGCTCAGCACGCTAAGTCAGACTGGATGGAAATGGAAAAACAGCGTGGTATTTCTATTACGACATCTGTGATGCAGTTTCCTTATAATGATTGCTTAGTTAATTTATTAGACACCCCAGGGCACGAGGATTTTTCTGAAGATACTTACCGTACGTTAACAGCGGTTGATAGTTGTTTGATGGTGATTGATGCGGCAAAAGGGGTTGAAGATCGTACACGTAAATTGATGGAAGTGACACGATTACGTAATACGCCAATTTTGACGTTTATGAATAAGTTAGACCGTGATATTCGCGATCCGATGGAATTGCTTGATGAAGTCGAAAACGAGCTAAATATAATGTGCGCACCAATTACTTGGCCGATTGGTTGTGGCAAGTTATTTAAAGGTGTTTATCATTTAGCGAAAGACGAAACATACCTTTACCAATCGGGTCAAGGTCATACTATACAAGAAGTCCGAATTATTAAAGGACTCTCTAATCCTGATTTGGATGTGGCTGTTGGTGATGATTTAGCACAGCAACTGCGTGAAGAACTTGAGTTAGTGCAAGGGGCATCAAATGAATTTGATTTAGATGCTTTCTTGTCGGGTGACTTAACGCCAGTCTTTTTTGGTACGGCACTAGGTAATTTTGGAGTTGATCATATGCTTGATGGTTTAACTGCTTGGGCACCAACACCACAGCCACGGCAGAGTGATAAACGCGAAGTTGAATCATCAGAAGAAAAATTTAGTGGTTTTGTTTTTAAAATTCAAGCCAATATGGATCCTAAACATCGTGACCGCGTGGCATTTATGCGCATTGTATCGGGTAAATATGAAAAAGGCATGAAGTTGCGTCATGTTCGTTTGGCTAAAGATATCAATATTACTGACGCCTTAACATTTATGGCGGGTGATCGTGAACAAGTTGAAGAAGCCTATGCTGGCGATATTATTGGATTACACAATCACGGTACTATACAGATTGGTGATACTTTTACTCAAGGGGAAAATTTAAAATTTACCGGTATTCCTAATTTTGCACCGGAACTGTTTCGCCGAATTCGTCTTAAAGATCCTCTGAAACAAAAGCAGTTATTAAAGGGATTAGTGCAATTGTCTGAAGAAGGTGCCGTACAGGTATTTCGTCCATTAACTAATAATGACTTAATTGTAGGTGCTGTCGGGGTACTACAGTTTGACGTGGTGGTTGCGCGTTTAAAATCGGAATATAACGTTGAAGCCATTTATGAGTCTGTTAATGTGACAACCGCTCGTTGGGTTGAATGTTCTGATGTGAAAAAATTAGAAGAGTTTAAGCGCAAATGCGAGCAGAACTTGGCTTTGGATGGGGGAGATAATCTTTCTTATATTGCGCCAAGTATGGTTAATTTGAATTTGACCGAAGAACGATATCCTGATGTTGAATTTAGAAAAACTCGGGAACATTAATTGTATTTATCACATAATAGCGGAATTTATTATTATGCCTAGGTGTTTTGATAAATCCGCTTCTTTCTCTTTAACAGCAGTTTTTTGACGATAAAGTCAAGCGAGTGAATATTATGGATTTGAAAAATAAAAAAATAGTTAATTTAATAATAGGTAGTTTTATTGGATTATTAACTATGACTACTTCACCGGTATCGTTTGCTATTGAAAATAAGCTTGTGAGCCCCGTTTTGTTAGAAAAAGTTCAGCAAAGTGAGCGCGATAAGCGCCAATATGAAGTGATTGAGCTATCAAATAAAATGCGCGTGTTACTTGTGTCTGATCCTAATGCTGTTATGTCACTCGGTTCGTTAGCATTACCAGTTGGGTCACTGCAAGATCCAAAAGATCAGCAAGGACTGGCGCACTATGCTGAACATATGGTATTAATGGGATCGAAAAATTACCCAGAACCAGCAAGCTTTTCTCAGTTTTTAAGCCTTCATTCTGGTAGCTATAATGCCAGTACTGCCACACATCGAACTGCGTTTTATTTTGAGGTCGAAAATAGCGCATTTGATAAAGCGCTAGATCATTTAGCCGATGCTATTGCCGAGCCGAATTTAGATCCTAAATTTGCCGATAAAGAACGCAATGCTGTTAATGCCGAAATGACGATGGCTAGATCGAACGATGGTTTTCGTATTGAACAAGTTAATTCCGAAACTATTAACCCTAATCACCCATCGTCACAATTTTCGGGTGGTAATTTAGAAACATTAAGTGATAAACCAAGTAGTAAATTACAAGATGCTTTAGTGACTTTTCATAAAGATTATTATTCGTCTAATATCATGGTGGGGGTAATTTATAGTAATCAGTCGATCAATAAATTGGCAAAGTTAGCTCAAAACACTTTTGGTAAAATCCCTAATAAAAATATTAATGCTCCAATAGTTGATAAGCCAGCGATCACACCAAATGTGCTAAGCAAACAGATTGCAATGGTGCCAGCGCAACCTAAGAAATTGCTATTTTTACAATTTCCAATGGAAAACAATTTAGATAAATTTTCTGATAAAAGCGATGAATATATTACTTATTTAATTGATAATAGTAGCCCCAACACGTTGTCTGATCAGTTACAAAAGCAGGGACTTATTGAAGGTATTAGTTCGTCTATCAACCCTATCCGTTATGGTAATAGCGGTATGTTGAGTATTAATGTGAGCTTAACCGACGATGGTCTCGCCCAAAAAGATAAAGTTATTGGGGCTATTTTTAATTATTTACAGTTAATTCAAAAGCAAGGAATTTCTGATGCTTATTATGAAGAACTTAAGAAAGTCTTAGCGTTAGAATTTAAGTATCAGGATGTTGAGCGTGATATGTCTTATGTGGAATGGCTATCTGATCAGATGTTGTTGTACCCCGTTAAAAATATATTAAATTCTGATTTTATTGCTAATAATTTTGATAAAACAGCGATCGCCGCTCGCTTAAAAAGCCTAACGCCGGATAACGTTAGAGCTTGGATTATTTCACCAAATCAAACGACTAATAAGACGGCTTATTTTGTAGACGCACCTTATAAAATCGATAATATTACTAGTGAGCAAAAAGCGAATTGGTTGGCTTTAGGCAAAAATTTCACATTTAGTTTACCTGAATTAAATCCTTATATTCCTGACGATTTTTCAATTGTGAAGCAAAACCGTGCTCAAGCTCAACCAGCTGGGTTTAGTAAACGTGGTAATCATCTTCATTTTGTTAGTCAATATTTCAAAACTGAACCTAAAGCGGCGATTGTGGTTTCGTTACGGAATAACGAGGCTTTTAGTGATGCTAAAGCAGAGGTCGCTTTTAATTTACTTGATTACATTGCAAGTCGTAATTTAGAACAATTACGATTTCAGGCTAGGGTTGCGGGTATTTCGTTATCAACAAATAATGATAATGGCCTGATGATTTCAGCTAGTGGCTTTAGTCAGCATCTACCTAAAATGGTGACAGCAATTCTTAATAGTTATCGCAATGTGACGATTGATGAGCAAAGCTTATTGTTAGCTAAATCTTGGTATTTGCAGGAATTGGATAAATCTGAGCATGCTAAAAGTTATTGGTTGGCGGTTAATCCTGTTAATGAATTGTCAGATTTGCCGTATTTTGAACGGGATGAAAGACGTCAAATCACAGCAACAATGACTATTAATGACGTGTTAACTTATCGCGATAATTTATTAACCCACTCAGTACCTTATATGCTTAGCTTGGGTAATTTGTCTAACGAGGATTCTTTAGATCTTTATCATTCCATTCAAAAAACACTAGTGCGTGATGTTGAATTTACTCCTGTTGATAATATTCAGATTAAAAAATCATTGGAGGCCAAAATGACTCAACACGCGAAAAGCACTGATAATGCTTTGATGATGAGCTATATTCCAACCGGTTATGATCGAATTAGCAGTCGTATGCTAAGTTATACGCTGTCTAAAATCATATCACCATGGTTTTTTGATCAATTGCGTACTAACGAGCAACTCGGCTACGCTGTATTTGCAGGCCCTGTTACAGTTGGAGATTCAGTTGGAATGAGTTTTATCATTCAAAGCAACCAATACGATCCAGTTTATTTATTTAAGCGTTACCAAGAATTTTATCCTGTTATATTAAGTAAGCTTAAAGCATTATCTAAAGAAGATATTGAGCAATATAAAAAAGCGGTACTTGATGAATTGAAAATGCCTCCGCAAACATTGGATGAAGAGTTTAGTCGTTATATGGCTGACTATCGGAATTCGCGTTTTATGTTTGATTCACGGCACAAAAAAATTGAACAATTGAAAAAAATCACTCAACAAGATTTAGTTGATTTTTATAACCGTTCAGTTATGGATAAAAAAGGTTTTGTATTTGCATCGCAAGTTCTTGGTAAGCGTGAAGATAATGCTAAACAACCAGAGGCAATTTCTGAGTTTACTGAATTTGAAAATGTATCGGCATTGCAAAATGAGTTATTAAAATAGGTGTTATTTAAGTTGTTGATGAAAATATAGGCTACACCTGAAACATTTTGCCAAAAATTGGCATTGCTATCACCTTGTGATACACTGCCAAAATCCCAATAGTTTGAGTATATTATGATTACTGGATCGATTGATTATTGTGCTATAGGTCAACGTTTACGTGCGTATAGGATTGCCGCTTCACTGAAGGCTGAAGATGTTGCTGATAGTCTTAAAATTTCAAGAGCAGCAGTCTATCGGTTAGAAAAAGGCGAAATCGTTAAAATTGAAACTTTAGAGCGACTGGCATCTTTACTCGATACGTCTTTTGCAAGTTTGCTTGGCATTGATACTGAATACTATTCGAGTGGTGAAGGTTTTTTTGAGCGTATGCGTCAGTTAGAAGAACAATCAACCCATATCTATTCTCACTTCGACCCTTTTTCGTTTTTATTAACTTCACCAAATTATCTTGCTCATTTAGCTCTGATGCTAAATGAATCAAATGAATCGATTGATCACCCAAAATATTCTGTCATTTTGTCAATTTTAAAAGAACGTAAAAAGCAGTTTCATCAATCAGTCCCAAAGGTAATTAATTTAATTAGTTTGCGTAATGTAGAGCGGTTTTTGCATATTGGTTTAGTGGGAAATTTGACAATTTCGCCAGGCAAGAAGTCAGAAAGGATGTTATTAGCACGTAAAGAAGTTTATCATTTAATCGAGCTAATAGAACAACAATCCTTTGCACCCACTATTGCTATTACACAAGAAGCAATTCCATCAATTGCTTTTCAGATTTTTTATCAAGATAGTAACCCTATTTCATTAGCAATGAGTCCGTTTCGATTAGGTGAGTTACCTAATGTAACTACTGGTATTGCGTCGATCACGTCATCTTATAATGCTATTAAAAGATATCGACATTTATTTGATGAGTTATGGAAAAATAGTGCTAAAGATAAGCAAGCAATTGATTTATTAAAAACGACGCTAGAAAAATTTTAAAGAATATTAAAGAGAGTCATTATGTTATCCTTAACATTACAACCAATAAAAAAATTTAGTGGTACGATTAATTTGCCTGGTTCAAAAAGTGTTTCTAATCGTGCTTTATTATTATCAGCATTGAGTAAAGGTAATACGCGCTTAACTAATTTACTGGATAGTGATGATGTACGTTATATGCTTGATGCACTTGCGGCCTTAGGTGTGAAGTATCAGCTATCGCATGATCGTACCATCTGTGATGTTCAAGGTGTGGGTGGTTTGTTGCAATCTGACCATGCATTAGAGCTTTTTTTAGGTAACGCCGGTACGGCAATGCGCCCTTTAACTGCAGCGTTATGTCTTGGTCATAATAACATTGTATTAACGGGCGAACCTCGTATGAAAGAACGTCCGATTGGTCATTTAGTTGATGCTCTACGCCAAGGTGGTGCTAAAATTGATTATCTTGAAAATGAAGGTTATCCGCCGCTACATATTCGAGGTGGTTTTATCGGTGGTAATATTGACGTTGATGGTTCGGTATCTAGCCAGTTTTTAACTGCCTTGTTAATGGCTTCGCCACTAGCAAAAAATGATACTCAAATAACCATAATTGGCGATTTAGTCTCTAAACCTTACATTGATATTACTATAAAAATGATGGCTATTTTTGGTGTTTCGGTGACAAATCATAACTATCAAAAATTTATTATTAAAGCTAATCAGTGTTATCAAGCTCCTGGTGATTATTTAGTTGAAGGCGATGCCTCTTCTGCTTCTTATTTTTTAGCAGCGGCTGCAATTAAAGGTGGCACAGTGAGAGTCACGGGTATTGGTAAAAAAAGTTTACAAGGTGATACACAATTTGCCCATGTGCTTGAAAAAATGGGTGCTAAAGTAACTTGGGCTGATGATTATATTGAATGTTCATGTGGTGAATTACATGGTATTGATATGGATATGAACCATATCCCTGATGCGGCAATGACCATTGCTACAACAGCACTGTTTGCTAAAACTCCTACTACCATTCGCAATATCTATAATTGGCGAGTTAAAGAAACTGATCGCTTACATGCAATGGCTACGGAGTTAAAAAAGGTCGGTGCAACCGTTGATGAAGGTCGTGATTATATTACTATTGTGCCACCCGCTAAATTAACGCATGCTGAAATTGAAACTTATAATGATCATCGTATCGCTATGTGTTTTTCATTGGTGGCACTTTCTGATACGTCTGTGACAATATTAGATCCTAAATGCACAATGAAGACTTTTCCTGATTATTTTGAACAATTTAAACGATTAAGCGAAAAATAAAATGAATAAATTTGTTCCCGTTGTTGCTGTTGATGGGCCAAGTGGTGTTGGTAAAGGTACTTTATGCCAAGCGTTAGCTAATCATTTTAAATGGCATCTTTTAGATTCTGGCGCTATCTATCGTGTACTAGCACTTAGCGCACTTAAGCAAGGCATTGCGTTGGATGATGAAAGTCAATTAGCCCAATTAGCCCTTAATTTGCCACTAACTTTTGATACTTATGGTTGTGATGTTAAAGTGTTATTAGATAATGTTGATGTCACTAACGAAATTCGTACAGAACAAACGGGTGGGGCTGCATCAAAAGTGGCGGCAATTAATTCTGTTAGAACAGCTTTATTACAGCGCCAACGTGACTTTAGGAAAGCTCCAGGCTTGATTGCTGATGGTCGTGATATGGGCAGTGTGGTGTTTAGTGATGCACCAGTTAAAATTTTTCTTGATGCAAGTGCGCACTCTCGTGCAGAAAGGCGAATGAAACAGTTGCAAGATAGGAAAAATCATGTTAAATTCGCCGAAATTTTGCAGGAGATAACTGCGCGTGACGAGCGTGATCGTAATCGGGTTGTTGCGCCGCTAAAACCTGCTGTTGATGCACTAATAATTGATACTACATCGCTTTCGATTCAAGATGTTTTTAATCAATCTATTACGTATATAAACAAAAAAATTGCGTTGTAAGTTTGTTTACAGCGTGTGTTAACCAAGCTCTATTTCAAGGATGAGTGGAGTATCGTAAATAACCCCATAAGACAGGATGTAATGTGGACGTTAATATTAATTTAAGATATAAAAATATGACTGAATCTTTTGCTCAACTCTTTGAAGAGTCTTTAAATCAACTAGACACTCGTTCTGGTAATATGATCCGCGGTACTGTCGTTGCTATCGACAAAGATGTTGTTTTAGTTGATGCTGGTTTAAAATCTGAATCGGCAATTCCAGTAGAGCAGTTTAAAAATGCCCAAGGCGAATTAGAAGTTCAAGTCGGTGACGTTGTTGATGTTGTACTTGACTCAATTGAAGATGGTTTTGGTGAAACAATCCTATCTCGTGAAAAAGCTAAACGTCATGAAGCGTGGCTAGTTTTAGAAAAAGCAGTTGATGACGCTGCAACAGTTTTAGGTGTTATCAATGGTAAAGTTAAAGGTGGCTTTACGGTTGATCTTAATGGAGTTCGTGCGTTCCTTCCTGGTTCGCTTGTCGATGTTCGCCCATTACGCGATACTTCTCATATCGAAAACAGAGAAATTGAATTAAAAGTTATTAAATTAGATCAAAAACGCAATAATGTTGTTGTTTCTCGTCGTGCAGTTATCGAATCAGAAAATAGCGCAGAAAGAGAACAACTTCTTGAAAATCTACAAGAAGGTTCAGAAGTTAAAGGTATTATCAAAAATCTTACTGATTACGGTGCATTTGTTGATCTTGGTGGCGTTGATGGTTTACTTCATATTACTGATATGGCTTGGAAACGTGTTAAACATCCAAGTGAAGTGGTTGAAGTTGGTCAAGAATTACTTGTTAAAGTGCTTAAATTTGATAAAGACCGTTCACGTGTATCACTTGGCTTAAAACAATTAGGCGAAGATCCATGGGTTTCAATTGCTAAACGTTACCCTGAAGGTACTAAAGTAACAGGTAAAGTGACTAACTTAACTGACTACGGTTGTTTTGTTGAAATCGAAACTGGTGTTGAAGGTTTAGTTCACGTTTCTGAAATGGATTGGACAAACAAAAATATTCACCCATCTAAAGTTGTTAGCTTAGGTGATGAAGTTGAAGTGATTGTTCTTGAAATTGATGAAGAACGTCGTCGCATTTCTCTTGGTCTTAAACAATGTAAACCAAATCCATGGTTACAGTTTGCTGAATCACACAATAAAGGTGATAAAGTTAGCGGTAAGATCAAATCAATCACTGATTTCGGTATCTTCATTGGTTTAGATGGCGGTATCGATGGTTTAGTTCATCTTTCAGACATCTCTTGGAATATGCCTGGCGAAGAAGCAGTTAAAGCTTATAAGAAAGGTGATGATATTGAAGCGGTTGTGTTACAAGTTGATGCTGAACGTGAGCGTATCTCTTTAGGTATTAAACAACTAGAAGACGATCCATTCAGTAGCTTTGCATCTAACTATAAAAAAGGTACGATCGTTAAAGGTGCTGTAACTGAGGTTGATGCTAAAGGTGCAACTATCGAAATCGCTGAAGGTATCGAAGGTTACTTAAAAGCACAAGATATTGCTCGTGAACGTATTGAAGATGCGACAACTGTATTAAAAGTGGGTGATGAAGTTGAAGCTAAGATTGTGAATATTGATCGTAAAACTCGTGCAATTTCATTATCGGTACGTGCTAAAGATGAGGCTGATGAAAAAGAAGCACTTGCTGCGGTAAATAACACTGCAACTCAAGAAGATGCATCATTTACTAATGCGATGGCTGAAGCATTCAAAGCTGCATCAAAAACTGAGTAAAAAATATCGATGTAAAGAGTAAAGAGGGCTTGCCCTCTTTTTCTTTTATGGTATAAAATGAAGAAGTTACATACCACATAAATAAATTAGGAGTGATCATGAACAGATCGGATTTAGTAGAACGAATTGTTAACTGGCGGACACATCTTCCTATGCAACTAGTTGATGATTCAGTTAGAGATATCATTGAGCAGATCGCTTTAGCTATGGAAAGTAACGATCGTGTAGAAATTCGAGGCTTTGGTAGTTTTAGTTTAAACTATCGTGCACCACGTAAAGCAAGAAACCCAAGAACCGGTGGTAATGTTGAAGTTAAACATAAATATATTCCTCACTTCAAACCGGGCAAAGAGCTACGTGAAAGAGTAAATAATGCAGCAAAAGCATAGTCTTTAAATTCTATACTTAGCTAAAAGCCTTTGAGTCAAATCAATGGCTTTTTTATTTTAAAAAGTTGAATTCCTCTCATTTTATTCATGCTCCATAATTCATTAGTTAAAAAAAATCAACGTTTCGTTAGTTATCATCGTTAACAATCTCTGAACCTTTACCTGTAATTTCAATAAATATTATCAAGATTAATAGTTAAAATGGAACTCAGATCGAAAGATTCAAATTCAGTTATTTTTTTATAATATCAATTGATAAGCTGGCTTTTTATTTTTAATAAATATGGCGAGCGTAGATGCGAAAATTTTGTTCTCTTGATTTATTGGCGATCATGTTTTCATTAGGGTGTTTGCCATTACTGTTTTTGCCTCATTTATTGTCTGATTTTCAGTGGTATTTTATTGCCATTATTTTGGTTATTTTTGCATTGGTTGTTCCGGCTAAATTGCGCTGGTATTTGTCTATTTTTGTTGTGTTTGTTTTAGGTATTTTGTGGTCTACTGCTTATTCTAAGCAATATTTATCAAGTATTTCGTCTTATATTGATAAAACGTTAGTTGTTAAAGCAAAGGTCCAAAATATCAATACTAGACAATCTACAACAGATATTGAACCTTATTATATGTCATTTTCTGTTTTTTCTATTTCAGATGTTACGCTTTCTAATGATATTCCGATCTCGGTTTATTGGGATAATTTATCTATGCCAAAATCGGGGCAAATTTGGCAATTAACACTAAAAACAAAAGTTGTGCATGGATATTTAAATGAAGGAGGATTTGATAGTCAGCGCTTTTCGATAGCAAACCGAAGTTTATTATCAGCTAAAGTAATTGACGCCAAACTGCTAGATGATAAGTCTAATTTAAGACAATCTATTATTGATTTGGCACTACCTTACATTGATCTATTTAGTTATCGAGGCATACTCTTAGCCCTTGCTTTTGGAGATCGTTCTCAATTAGATGACTCGCTTCGTACTGTTATGATGCAAACAGGTGTTGCCCATCTAATGGCAATATCGGGTATGCATATTTTATTGGTTTTTGGTCTTAGTTGTTTTTTTGTTAAGACTGTTCTGTTTTTTATTCCAAAGCGTTTTATCTGTTTTTTTGTGCCGATTATCGTTGGTTGGTTGTGCGCACTTTTTTACGCATGGTTAACTGGTTTCAGTCCACCTACATTACGTGCTATATTGGCTTTATCAATTTGGATCTATTTACGTTACAAAAAACATCAAATTAGTGCATGGCAAAAAGTTAATCGAATTATTGCGTTGTTATTGTTGTTTGATCCATTGATGATTTTATCTGAGAGTTTTTGGTTATCTTGTTACGCAGTAATTAGCTTAATTTTTTTATTTGAATGGTTACCAATACCTCAAGAAATAAAGCATAAAAAGCGTTGGTATATAGTTAGGTTATTGCATTTACAATTGGGTTTGACCTTGTTGTTGATGCCTATTGAACTTTTTATTTTTCAGGGTATTAGTGCGGTTTCTATTTTAACGAATTTAATTGCGATTCCTATTATTTCATTATGCACTTTCCCTGCTGTTTTATTTGCGTTGGCATTTACTTTGATGGATTGTTTTTATATCGCATTGTGGTGGTGGATGGTTGCTGATAAATCGTTGGAATGGTTATTTTTCAGTTTGAATTGGCTTAACTTATTGTGGCTTAATATACCTTCAAACTTTTATTGGTTAAGTTTTTTAGGCTGGTTAGTTGTCATTATAATACGTACTGGAACGTGGCGTTGTTTTGGAATTACTTTATTAGTCATTTTTATGTTATTAGTCACGCCACTTTTTAAACATCAGCATTATCGTTGGCGATTGGATATGCTCGATGTTGGTCACGGATTGGCGATTGTTATTCATGATGGAACGTCAGCTATTTTATACGATACAGGAGCCAACTGGGGAAAAAGTTCTGCTATGGAAAGGGTTATTATACCTTTTTTGCAATGGCATAATTTGAATGTACAAGGAATTATTATTAGTCATCAACATAATGATCATGTTGGAGGTTTGAAATTGCTTCAACAAATTTACCCTAAGGCATGGTTAATGAGTTCCTCTTTTGATTTAAATAATGATTATCCATGTTTAGCTGGTAATCGTGTTAATTGGAACGAGCTAACATTTGATATATTGTGGCCTAATAAACTGGTTGAATATGCACAAAATGAGGACTCTTGTGTAATACAAGTAACTGATGGGCACTTTTCTGTATTATTAACAGGAGATTTAGAGCGCAATCAGGAATATCAGTTAGTCACAAAATATCGAAATCAGTTAGCTTCTACTATTTTACAAATTCCGCATCATGGTAGTACTACTTCATCAAGTTATACTTTTTTAAATCACGTTAAAGCAGTAAAATCGTTAGCGTCTACATCTCGTTATAATCCCTGGAAACTACCATCCCATAAGGTAATAACAAGGTATCAAGATTTACACTTAGATTATTATGTTACAGCTAGAACTGGTCAAATAAGCCTATTTTTTGATAAACATACTTGGAAGTTAAAAACCATGCGAGGCGAAATTAAACCCAGATGGTATCATGATTGGTTTGGTAGTTTGCCAATTTATGAGTAAAATAGGCTATCGTTTGCTATAGGCAACCATGTTAATAATTGTTATATCGACATTAAAAGATAAAACAATTTTACTGAATGTAATTAAGTGATGTTAAAGTTATGATTGAAAAAATGTGGTATGGTAAAAATCGATTATTTTGGTTGTTCATGCCATTTTCTTTATTATATGGTTTGATTGCTTTTGTTCGCCACTCTTTGTATCAATTAGGTATTTTTAAATCTTGGCGTTCTCCTGTACCTATTATTGTTATTGGCAACTTATCTGTTGGTGGTAATGGCAAAACACCACTGGTTGTTGGTTTAATTGAATCGTTAAAACAAAAAGGATTACAAGTTGGCGTTGTTTCGCGAGGGTATGGTGGCAAGGCTGATAGTTATCCGCTTATTTTAGATAATACAACCACAACTGAACAAGCTGGTGACGAGCCGGTACTTATTTTTCAACGTACTAATGTGCCTGTTGCGGTATCGCCCCACCGAGCTGAAGCTGTTCAAGCATTATTAAAGCAGTATGAGTTAGATGTCATTTTGACGGATGATGGTTTACAACATTATGCATTATCGCGCGACATTGAAGTGGTAGTAGTTGATGGAAAACGTTTATTTGGTAATGGATGGTGGATGCCGGCAGGACCAATGAGAGAGCGGAAAGGACGATTAAAATCGGTTGATCTGATTATTATAAACGGTGATAGCGTAAATAATTTGGCTCAGCAATATCCAAATAAAACCTACACCATGCAATTAACGCCACTATATGCAGTGAATTTATTAACTAAAGAAAAAAAAGCATTATCTTCATTGCAAAATATTTATGCTATTGCGGGTATTAGTAATCCAAAACGTTTTTTTAATATGCTGATCAATATGCAAACTGATGTGGTTAAAACCGTTTCTTTTGCAGATCATCAAAAATTTACTTTACCGTTGTTAAACAATGTCGCAAGTAGTGAACAAACACTTTTAATGACTGAAAAAGACGCCGTTAAATGTAGGCAATTTGCCCAGAAAAATTGGTGGTATCTACCCATTGATGCGGTAATCCCCGTAGAAGCAATTGATCAGATCTGTTTGTTATTAGCTAAGACAAAATCTCAAAGAGAATAAAATATGAAAGAAATCTTATTAAGTGCACTTGCTTGTCCTAAATGCCATGGGCAACTACAATATGATACCAACAATCAGCAGTTAATTTGCCAAACAGATAATCTGGTTTATGCAATCAAAGATAACATTCCTATTTTGCTTGAATGTGAAGCAAAACCACTCAATCAATCATCGTCTGTTCAAGAATAAAATATAAGGCGTTAATTATGAATTTTTCGGTTATTATTCCTGCTAGGTATGCTTCAAGTCGTTTGCCAGCTAAACCTCTAGCGGATATTCATGGTAAACCTATGATTGTGCGGGTGATGGAGCAAGCAAAAAAATCGTCAGCCAATCGGGTGATTATTGCAACTGATCATCAACAAGTTTTTGATATAGTCAAAGCACATGGAGGAGAAGTCATCCTTACTAGTAACAAACATAATTCTGGTACAGAAAGATTGGCAGAAGTCATTAATACTTTTCAATTTGCTGATGATGAAATTATTGTTAATGTGCAGGGTGACGAACCTTTAATTCCTCCAGTTATTATTGATCAAGTGGCTGAAAACTTGGTGCAATATAAAACGGGAATGGCAACATTAGCGGTACCAATTAATTCTGTTGAAGAGGCATTTAATACCGGTGCGGTTAAAGTTGTGACCGACAAAGAGGGTTATGCACTTTATTTTTCTCGTGCTACAATTCCTTGGGAACGCGATCGATTTGCTAAATCGGTTGATTTATTAAAACAATCCAGTATTGGTGATTTTTATCTTCGTCATATTGGTATTTATGCTTATCGTGCTGGCTTCATTCGTCAGTATATCAACTGGGCGCCATCTACACTTGAACAAATTGAGATGTTAGAACAACTTAGAGTGCTTTGGTACGGCGAAAAAATACATGTTGCAGTTGCAAAGCAATCGCCAGCGATTGGTGTTGATACACAAGAAGATTTGGAAAAAGTAAGGGCACTATTTAAGGATTGAGCTATGGCTAATTTTACCGGCTTTACCCAAGCTGGTCTTAATTTTTTGCAAGATGCTTGGATAAATAATAGTAAACCATGGTTTGAACAACATCGTGCTATTTATGATAACGATTTAGTTAAGCCGTTTAGACTTTTGGTTGAGCAACTAACACCAGAAATGCTCAAAATTGATGAATGGTTTGAAACTAGCCCTGCTATTGGTAAAACTATTTCCCGTATACATCGGGATACTCGTTTTTCAAATGATAAATCACTTTATCGTAGTCGATTATGGCTGACTTTTAAAAGACCCAATCGAGATTGGAAAGAAGCACCTGCTTATTTTTTTGAAATTAGCCCAAGTAGCTATCAATATGGTCTTGGTTATTATTGTTCATCAAAACAAACGATGGATATTTTTCGAGAAGAAATCCTTAATGATACTCAGAAATTTTTAGCGATGGCGCATTGTGTTAAAAAACCATTTGAGCTTGTTGGTGAAAGTTATAAACGACCACTAATCAAAGAGCAAGATGCAAAAATAGCTACATGGTATAACCGAAAAAATCTTGCGGTTATGGTGACAAGCAATCATATTGAAGACGTGTTAAATAGTGATTTACCCCAAAAATTGACTAAAGGGTTTAAGCAGCTAGTTCCACTTTATGATTATTTGATGCGGGTGGAAATGATTAAAAACATACCAACCTTTTAGTTTTGTTAAATTGTTTTTATATTAAATATTAGGAAAGCTTAATATAAGCTCTTTAACACCATTGATTATAAATTGTGTACCAACACAAACTAATAAAAATCCCATAATTCTTGAAGTGGCTTCAATGCCACTTTTCCCCATAAAACGCATTATACTGCCAGCACTGCGCATACAAAACCAAAGAATAATAGATAACAATAGAGGCACTAATATTGAGGCAGTGTAAACAACCCAAGTTGAAACGTTATAGCCTCCACTTTTTACTGTTGACGACATACTGATGATCATTGCTATGGTTCCTGGCCCAGCGGTACTTGGCATGGCGAGCGGAACAAAAGCTATATTATTTGAGATCTCTTTCTTTTTTGCATCTGCTTCAAGGCTTTTATGTGATGGTTGTTGTGGAAATAACATTCTAAAGCCAATAATGCCAACAATCATACCTCCAGCAATGCGTAATCCGGGAATCGATATACCAAACGTACTCATCACCAATTGCCCACAATAAAACGATACTACCATAATCATAAATACATAAATACAGGTTAGTTTTGATTGGTAATTACGTTCTTCATTGGTCATCTCACCCGATAGACCTAATAAAAGTACTACTGTGGTTAATGGATTCGTTAATGGAATAAATAAAATTAAACCAAAGCCGATAGCTTGTAAAAGTTCCAACATAGATTTATTTTTTGATTTGACAAGAATTCAGTTAAGTATAATTGAAATAGATAGAAAATGATATGTGGGCGTAGTTAACGCCCAACATTGTATAATAAATGAATGATGATCCTAGAATGGAATATCGTCATCAAAATCCATTGGAGGCTCTGGCGCAGTTGTAGGTTGTGTCGGTGCGTTTTGTGTTGTAGGACGAGCTTGAGACGCTGGCGCAGATGAAGTGTTATTAGCACTTTGCCCCCAGTTTTGTGAACTGCCATCCATGCTTTCACCGCTATTACGGGAGCCTAAAATTTGTAAAATACCGCCAATTGGATTGATCACAACTTCTGTCGTGTAGCGATCTTGTCCTGATTGATCTTGCCATTTTCGCGTTTGTAGTTGTCCTTCAAGATAGACTTGAGTGCCTTTTTTTATATACTCGCCTGCGATCTCAGCGAGTTTACCAAATACGACAACACGATGCCATTCAGTACGATCTCGGGTTTCGCCTGTTTGTTTATCTTTCCATGATTCTGATGTTGCGATACTAAAATTAGCAACTGCATTACCATTAGACATGTAACGAACTTCGGGATCTTGACCTAAATTACCGACTAAAATGACTTTATTTATTCCTCTATTGGCCATTATTAACTCCTAAAAATTGCATAAGTATTTTAAGGCGCATATTGTAACATGAGACTGCGGTAATATCAGCGAATTTAATTTAATAATGGAATTTTACCCTCATTTTGTAAAAATATAGAAAGATTGGCTTAGACATAGGAATTTATTGTTATAACGGGTATAATGCCAAACATTTGTTAATGTTATGTTCTAAAAGATTATTCCCCTACAGGAGGCCTTATGATTAATGCGTTTGGGCTAAAAAACAAACAATTAGTAAAAATTAATGAAGGCGATATAAATAATGCGACCTGGATTGATTTAATTGAACCAGAAGAAGCCGATCGCGATTTTGTTTTAACACATTTAGGACAAAACTTAGCAACCAGTATTGAGCTAGATGATATCGAAGCGTCAGCTCGTTTTTTTGAAGATAACGAAGGGCTACATGTTCACTCATTTTTCTTTTATGAAGACGCAGAAGATCGTGCAGGTAACTCAACTGTAGCTTTTACAGTGCATAATGGACGTTTATTTACACTACGTGAACGTGATTTACCTGCATTTCGTTTGTATCGTATGCGATCGCGCTATCAAAGTATGAGTGATGGCAATCCTTATGAAGTGTTACTTGACTTATTTGAAGTTAAAGTTGAGCAGTTAGCAGATCAAATCGAAAATATTTATAGTGAATTAGAAGAATTAAGTTTAATTATTATGGATCGTTCTGCGCAAGAACATTATGATGAAGCGATTACCTCATTGGCAGAGCTTGAAGATACTGCGTGGAAAGTACGGCTTTGTTTAATGGATAGTCAACGTGCTGTTAACTATTTAGTTCGTCGTGCAAAAATGCCAGTAGATCAACTAGAACAGGCGCGCGAAGTTATTCGTGATATTGAGTCACTTGTTCCTCATAATGAGTCATTATTTCAGAAAGTGAACTTTTTGATGCAAGCGGCAACCAGTTTCATTAATATTGAACAAAGCCGAATTATTAAAATTTTCTCGGTTGTTTCGGTTGTGTTTTTACCTCCAACTGTGGTTGCGTCTGCTTATGGTATGAACTTTGAGTTTATGCCCGAATTAAAATGGGAATATGGTTACCCATTTTCATTATTATTAATGTTACTAGCAGGTGTTGCTCCTTATATTTATTTTAAACTGAAAAAGTGGTTATAGATCTATTTACTTAATCCTATTGTCTTTAGCCGTTAATACTTTGCTCGTTTAGCGGAAATTATCTTTGTCGTATCTGTAAGGTAATTAACGGAATTTAATATAACTATTTAATAATATTCGCTATTATGCTTTCTTCTCTTGATGGTTAAAGCTTGTTATTTAAATAAAAATTAATTTATCACAAAGGAAATAGCATGAATCAATATGCACTAGTCACCGATATTGGTGGAACAAATGCACGATTTGCACTTTATAATTTAGAGACTAATAAGTTATCTGCAATTACTAAAGTACTTATTGCAAAAGATGATGTGTTATTAACATTAATTAAAAACTATTTAGCATCTCAATCAATAATCGTTGAAATGGCTTGTATTGCTATTGCTTGCCCGATTGATGATAGTGATGTGATCAAAATGACCAATAATAATTTGTCATTTTCACGTTCTGAACTTATTAAAGAATTAAATCTGATTAAGCTTGAAGTAATTAATGATTTTACTGCTGTATCAACGTCAATTCCTAAATTATCCAAACAGGATCTTGTAAAAATTGGTGGTGATGAACCTGATTTAAATTATCCTATTGCTATTTATGGCGCAGGTACAGGGCTTGGTGTGTCACATTTGATTAAAGTCAGTGAGCGTTGGATTAGTTTGTCTGGAGAGGGTGGACATACCGAACTTCCGATGATAAGTGATGATGAGGATCGTATTTTAGTGCAACTGCGCAAAAAATTTGGACGTGTTTCTACCGAGCGATTTTTATCAGGTAATGGTATAGTTAATATTTATCAAGCTCTATTACAAATTAATAATCAACCAGTAGAAGAGATTACGCCAGACATTATTGTTCAGAAAGCTTTATCACATAGTTGTCCACTTTGCTTGCAAACTTTAACCTATTTTTGTACTTTTATGGGACGTTTTGGCGGTAACTTAGCATTAATGCTTAATACGCTAGGTGGTGTTTATATTGCTGGGGGAATAGTACCTCGCTTTATTGAGTTTTTTAAAGCATCACCGTTTAGACAGGCTTTTGAAAATAAAGGTCGTATGTCGTATTTAGTCAAAAAAGTTCCTGTTTATGTGATAACTCATGAAGATCCGGGGTTGTTTGGCGCTGGTGTTTATTTGCAGAATTGTCTTACATAATATTAATAAGTAAAGGTTTTGTTTTATGATGTGGTGTTATATTTATCGAAGTACCAAAAAAGAAAATTGTTATTTATATATGGATAAGGAAAACGATTTTTCAGCTATTCCTGAAAAAATAATGTCTCTTTTTGGTACTCCAGTGTTTACCATGAAAGTATTACTTGATGGAAAACGCCGTTTTGTTGTTGGTAGCTCTGATGAAATAGAAGAAAAAATTAAAACTGATGGGTTTTTCTTGCAAATGTTAAAAGAAGATGATTTTAAAGTATGATTGAACCATTTTGGGAGCACAAAACCCTAGAACAGATGAGTGATGAGGAATGGGAACAACTTTGTGATGGTTGTGGTCAGTGTTGCTTAAATAAATTGATGGACGAAGATACCGACGAAATCTTATATACTAACGTAGCTTGCAATTTGCTAGATTCGAATACTTGCCAGTGTAAGCATTATTATAACCGCTTCGATTATGAACCTGATTGTATCAAGTTGACTCGCGATAATCTTCTTACCATTGAATGGTTACCTATAACTTGTACTTATCGTTATTTTTCTGAAACGGGGAGATTGCCCGATTGGCATCCGCTTATTACAGGTAATAAGAAGCTTATGCACAAGCTGAAAATTTCTGTTAAAAATCGAATTGTTTATGAAAAAGATGTGATTTGTTGGGAAGATCATATTCTCTAAAAAGGGTTATAGCGTCCTCAGATTGCTCACCAGCCTTTATATGATTTAATTTAGAATATCAGTGATGTAATTTCTCTTAAAAAAGCAGAATAAAAACTTAAATAAAATCAATACCTTTTCTGACTGATTTTTATGGGGTAACTTCCAGTATTGGAAAGGTTTGTAGTTATTTACTTATTTTTATTAGATCAAAATAAGCTCGCTAAAAGCGAGCTCTTTGTTAATAATCTAAAGAAGCTATTGCTTCCTCTTATCTGAATTTAAAGTACAAGCCATAAATCCCCAACAATATCGATAGCAAACATATTTAAAAACATCAAAATAAATACAAAAATCATAAATGAAATATCGATCATACCAATAGGTGGTACGATGCGTCGAATTGGTGCTATAAATGGTTCTGTTAGTTGTGCAAGCAACTCATCAGCATTCGATTGTCCTCGGCTTACCCAGCTTAAAATTGCTCTAAATAGTAATAACCAAAATAGTAGATGTCCAAAAGCATGAGCGATGGCAGCAATGGCATATAAGAGATATCCAACAGGCCAGCTAAAATTATTGATGATTCCATAATGGCCAATAAACGTAATTTTTATGAAAGCAAAAAAGTATAAAAGAACCCATGTAGCTGTATCTATGTGTTTAATAGAGGGAATAACTTTACGTAATGGAGCAATAATTGGTTGGGTTATTCGGACAATAAATTGGGTAAATGGATTATAGAAATTGACCCGTACTCGTTGCATCCATAAGCGCAAAATTAAAACGTATAAGCATATCGTTAAAACGGTTTTTCCTAAAAAATAAAGCGATGCCATTCAACACTCCTTAAAATAAACTATCTAGGCAATATATCACAAATACTGCCTTGCTCCAAAAATTGTCGTACCGATGCGAACCATTGTGCTACCTGCAACAATCGCCGCTTTCATGTCGTTACTCATGCCCATTGATAATGTGTCCATAAATGGATAGTCGGATTGTAAAGAATTTAACAGTTCCTGCATTTTGGTAAAGACATGTAATTGTTTGTCAAAATCATTTTCGATTTCAGGAATGGCCATTAAACCGCGCAACTTTAAATTGGGTAATGCAAGGATTTGCTTAGTCAAATCAGCGACTTGGTCAGGTAAAATCCCTGATTTACTTGCTTCGTGGCTAATATTGACCTGAATTAATACATTTAATTTAGCCATTGATGTAGGGCGCTGGTCATTTAAACGTTGTGCGATTTTGAAGCGATCAATGGTATGCATCCAATCGAAGTGTTCGGCAACTAATTTGCTTTTGTTTGATTGTAATGGACCAATAAAATGCCACGTTAATGGAGTATTGGGAAGGGTTTGTTTAAAGTGCTGGATCTTTTCAACACCTTCTTGAACATAGTTTTCACCAAAAGAAAGTTGGCCAGCATCAATTGCTTGTTTGATTAAGTCCACGGGTTTTGTTTTACTAACAGCAATAAGTTCAATTGTATTGGGATCTCTTTCGCATTTTTCGGTTATTTTTTGAATTTTGCTTTTAATGGCGAGTAAATTGTCACGTACTGTATTCATATTAATTCCCAATTAATAACTAATAGGTCAAATGTAATGTTAAATTCACTATTGTCGCTTAGTGTAACGCAAAAGGCATCCGATTTGCACCTTTCAAGTGGTGAAGTTGCCCGCATTCGCATTAATGGACAATTAAAATGTTTATCAAACGAAAAGTTATCACCTTTAGACTTAGAAGCTGAACTATTAACGTTACTCACTGAATCACAAAAAATACAATTACAACAAGAAAAGCAAATTGATTTATCTTACCAATCTGCTGAAATAGGGCGTTTTAGGATCAATATATTTTATCAACAACGTGGTATTTCAGCGGTATTTCGTATCATCAAAAGCCATATTCCGGAATTAGTTGAAATAGGTGCTCCCGAGGTATTTAAAAAGCTAATAACTCATGAAAGCGGGATTATTTTAGTCACGGGAGCCACAGGAAGTGGCAAATCAACGACGCTTGCATCATTAATTGAGCATATTAACTCAACTCAATTTAAACACATTCTTACTTTAGAAGATCCTATTGAATTTGTTTATCATAATCAACATTCATTAATTCAGCAGCGAGAACTTACGAATTTTGACCATGCGCTTGATAGTCTTTTAAGGCAAGATCCTGACATTATATTGCTTGGTGAATTGCGCAATAAAAAGTCTATCCAAACTGCATTGACAGCTGCAGAAACGGGACACTTAGTTTTTGCTACGTTACATACGTGTTCTGCCATTCAAAGTATTAATCGTATTGTTGATGTATTTGATGAAAGCTCCCGTAGTTTTATTCGTACACAATTATCAAATAATTTAAGAGCAATTATAAGTCAAAAGTTAGTACCCACTGAGAATGGTCGTAAAGCATTATTTGAAATTCTTATCAATACACCAGCTGTCAGTAATTTAATCAATGAAGGGAAGATCAAACAAATTTTTTCACTAATGCAAACAGGCCAACAATATGGTATGCAAGTGATGCCAGAAAGTTAACACTATTTGCTATTGTTTATAGTTTATAAAAGTTAGCGTTGCATTTTTAAATGCAAAATTTTGAGATTTATATTTAAAATCATTTATAATCTTTCAAATAGTCTTTTGTAAAAGAAGGGATAATAAATGGAACAGCGAATTGGTTTTATTGGTTTAGGTAATATGGGCAATGCTATATTACAAGGTATTTTAGCGAGCAATATTGTTTCTGGAACACAAATGTATGTTTATGATCCTCATTTAGAAAAAGGTCAGGTTCTTAATCAGGTTTATTCAATTAATAATCTTGATTCTGCAAGAGAGGTTGCTCGCAAGTCTGATATTGTATTTGTTGCCGTTAAACCTAATGTGATTGTTGATGTACTTAATGATATTCAAAAAGAATTAAAGAAGAATACTATCGTTATTTCAATTGCAGCGGGTGTTACCATTAAAACGATTGCAAAATGTGTAGGTTATGAGCAAAAAATTATTCGAGTGATGCCAAATACGCCAGCTCTTGTTAATGCTGCTATGTGCTCTATTACTCCTAATACTGAAGTTACCGATGAAGAATTGTCTATAGTTCAACAATTATTAAATTGTATTGGTGAAACTGAAGTTGTTTCTGAGTATTTAATTGATGCTGTTGTTGGTGCGAGTGGTTCTTCTCCAGCCTTTGTTTTTATGTTTATTGAGGCATTAGCTGATGGTGCTGTGAAAGGTGGTTTATCAAGAGCTCAAGCTTACAAATTCGCAGCTCAAGCTGTTATGGGATCGGCAAAACTGCTGCTTGAATCTGGTAAACATCCAGGTGAATTAAAAGATATGGTCTGTTCACCTGCAGGTACGACTATTGAAGGTGTTCATGCGCTTGAAGAAAAAGGATTTAGATCTGCAATTATTAATGCGGTAGAGGCAGCTATAAAAAAATCAAAGGAAATGGCAGAGGGGTAATACGGCATAAATTGATAATGTTATCTTATTGAATTAAATGTTATAAATTTTTTATTTCCTCATTATTAATAATCTTTTTCAAAAGATTGCTTGCATTACTTACTTTTTTATGAGTAAATAGACCTAAGCATATGACATGCGGATTTATTTTATAACATTTAGATATATGTAGTTTGTAGTTTACTTTGTCTTAGAGATTAGTTTTCTTCAGTATCTTCTTCTTCGTGTTAATTAAGTAACCTAGGTTTTATGTTTTTAAATATAGCCTTTAATGGCTGAGATTAATTTATTTATAGGAAGATTATTATGTCTAAGAAAACTGGTCAAGTTAAATGGTTCAACGAAAGTAAAGGTTTTGGTTTTATTTCTCCTGCTGATGGTAGTAAAGATGTATTTGTACATTTTTCAGCAATTTCTGGCGATGGATTCAAAACATTAGGCGAAGGTCAACAAGTAGAATTCTCAATTCAAGACAGCCCTCGTGGTCCTGCAGCAGCAGATGTTATCATTATCTAATGATTTAAATTTTATTTTTTGATTTTCTACCCTATCAGTAAATAGTTACTGATAGGGTATTTTCTTATATAGACTTCCCTCATTAAATTTTTTACCATATCCTGACTATTTCTAGCATTAATTATCATCTTTAATAATATTTTTAATAAATTTATGATGTAAGGAAAGAAAATGAAAAAGTTATTATTATCTGTTGTGTTATTAGGTTTTTCTGCAATTTCTATGGCGGATCTACCTGAATCTTGTAAAACCTATTTTGATAAAGTTGACGGTTTAGTCAAAGCCATCCCTGAAGGCTCTTTAACTAAACAACAATCTGATATGATTAAACAAAACTTAGAAATTGGTAAACAACAAATTTCTTCACTGTCTGCAGATAATCAAGACTCAGCTTGTAAACAAGGTTTGGATTTACTTAAACAAGTTGAAGCAAGTTTACTTAAAAAATAAGATTTTTAGAATATAATTTAACGTTTGTTATGACGAAAATCCCAAGGGGCTATTGGATGTTTATCTTTCCATAGTCCTTTTTTGTTTTGTTTAGCATCTATTTCTAATTTTACCATTATTTTATTATTAGCTACGTTGTGATAACGATACGCCCAAGCATAACCATTTTCGACCATTTTGGCATTGATATTGACTTTATTTAAGAAAATGGTGCCTAAGGTTCTTGTGTAAACATCTTTTTGGTTTTCTTTCACAAACACATTTTTACCCGCAATAAGGGATGCTAAATATTTACGGGATGCATTACCATAAGCTTGCCCGCTTTCTGGGGCATCGATATCAAGTAAACGAACACGGACTTTTTGTTTTTTGACAGTTAAAATATCTACCGTATCGCCGTCAATCACTTTAACAACTTTACCGCTGAAATCAGCATAAACTAATGTATTTGAGAAACAAAATAAAATAATACAAACAAATAAACGTTTTAAGTGATTCATTATTAATAAGAGAAGACAAAAAATTTGTAGTATTATACATTGATTATTGAAACTCAGTAAACTGAGATCTTCTTTTTATTTAAAAATTAATTAGTTATTTAGGAATTACTTATGTTTTGAACATGATAAGAAAAACCATAATATTCAGCCTTACTCATATAGAGTAAAGCTGACAAGAAGGGGGATAGCGTTAAATTAAAATGAGTTGGTATCTTGAAATAGACCTACTTTTAAATCAGATGCTTGGTAAATTAATTTTCCGTCAACAAAAACTTCGCCATCACCAATACCCATAATCAATTTACGATTAATTACGCGTTTAAAATGGATTTTATAGGTTACTTTTTTATTGGTTGGTAATACTTGTCCAGTGAATTTAACTTCACCAACACCTAAAGCCCGTCCTTTACCTTTGCCGCCAATCCAACCTAAATAAAATCCCACTAATTGCCACATAGCATCAAGTCCAAGGCAGCCCGGCATAACCGGATCATTTTTAAAATGACATTTAAAAAACCATAAATCAGGATTAATATCAAGTTCGGCCTCGACAAAACCTTTACCAAAATTACCACCGTTTTCATTCATCTCGATAACGCGATCCATCATTAACATTAAATCAGATGGTAATGGAGGGCCATCATGGCCAAATAATTCATTATTTCCTGATTTAATTAAATCAGCTTTATCGTACGATGATTTACGTTCAAATGTCATAAAAAAACCTTTTATTTAATGTAAATTAAAACATGCTTTGAAAAATTAAAAGTTACCTAGCGTTCTTTTTTATTCCATGATGAATAAAATTTTGGGCTAAAGTTTATTGGGTATTGTTACTTTTTGCAATATTTTTGCCATTTACTTAGCCAACTATCTTGTTTTTTGTCTTGTAATAATACTGCCTGCATACGTGCATGAATTAATTGGTAAAGATTAATACCACTTTTATCTTTATACGGAATACCTGTCAGCAAATAAAGAGCATCGGCAATATGTTCAACTGTCCATATTGAAAACTTATCTTGTTCAATAGCTTCAATAACTTCATCACATAAACTTAAATGGCGCTGATTTGTGGCGGGTATAATTACACCTTGTGCACCTGTTAAACCTTGATGCTGACAAACAGCAAAAAATCCTTCAATTTTTTCATTCACTCCACCAATTGCTTGAACATGACCAAATTGATCGACTGAACCAGTTATAGCCAATTGCTGATCGATAGGTTGTTGGGATAACGCGCTAATGATTGCACAAAGCCCTGCAAGCGAAGCACTGTCACCATCAATTTCACTGTAGGACTGTTCAAATACTAAAGAAGTTGAAAAAGGTAATTGGTGATGAATCGCAAATTCCGACATAATAAATGCTTGCATTATCATCATGCCTTTTGAATGAATGTTGCCGGCTAATTCGGTTTTGCGTTCAATATCAATTAGCTCACCATCGCCAAAATGGATAAGGCAACTTAAACGTGTTGGTTCACCTATAGCTTTTGGATGTCCTGGGTATTCAATGACTGATAAGCCATTTATTTGACCAACGACTTGATCTTTAGTGTTAATCATTATCTGATTGCTAAAAATCTGATCGTGTAGTCGCTCGTGCAAATAATTTTCTTGCCATGATTTTTGTTTTATTGCAGTTGTGATCGCTGATTCGTCAATTACACTATTTTGCATAAAATGAGTCGCATTGACTAATAGCGAATTAATCCAGTCGACCGAAAGTGGTAGGTAATATTGATCACCAGTATAGCGTGTTGCTTCTTTGTAAATTTTTGCAAAAGCTGAGGTATCAATATCAGGTAATTGTTGTTTATTGGCAATAAATTTTAAGTAGTTAATCCAGTGTTCAAGTTGTTCGGGTGATTTGATCTGTAATTCATTTTCAAATTCAGTATAAATAGATGTTGAATAAAATTCAGGTTCGAAATCTTGTAATTCGGCTAAACTTAATCTATCACCGACTAAAATGACACGTAAATCAAGTGGCATAGGCGGAATAGATAAAGGTAAAGGGTGAGATTCGTCAGCTGAAATCCACTCAAATTCTTGCTTTATTACCATTTGCTTTAGCTTTGTCCATAGCGATGGTTGGCTAAGGAGAGAGCGAAGACCTAAAATCAAAACGCCACCATTAGCACGATGAACCAGTCCTGCTTGTAATTTAATTGGACCATTTTCTGGTTGTCTAACACAACCAAAAAGTTTTTCAGCATCAACAGAAGAAGCAAATAAGCAATTGTTTTGAGCTGCAAAATTATCTTGCTTGCTTTTTGCTTCGGTTAGTGTAATTTTGCTTTCGCTAAAAAAATAACTGTAACCTAGTGGGGATGAAGGTAAATCACATTTAATGGCATGCTGGAATAAATCAAAAAAGAGTTCGCTTTCAGGTGCTTTAAGCAACATAAAACGTGGGCTATAACATACTCTTTTGTTGGGACATAATAGCGACAAGGCAGAAGCGACACGAGGTTGCCACATAAGTAAATGTTCTGATTTTTCTGACGCTAATACCGTTGAAGTATTAGTTGCGTTTCTGAGTTTAGAAATATGAGATAAATCAGGTTGGATCTGTTGTGCGTTGAGTTGTGTAATGGCCAAAATTATTGTCTTTTTGTTAGCTTATTTCATCTTGAAATTATAACAAGTATCCGATGTATCGCCAACAGATTACCAAAATCTTTGTGCTAACAAATAAAAAAATTACAGAAAGATTTTTTAAAATCAGGTAAACTAGGCCAAACCCTATTGTTTATTTAACTTCACTATCATCATTATCAACGACTAAACATGCTCAAAATCAAAAATACTTACTTCAAAGACGATCGTGCCTCACAAATTGTTAGCTGGGGACATTGGTTTACGTTGTTTAATATTTTTGTTGTAATTTTGCTTGGTAGTCAATATTTACTTATTGCAGATTGGCCTCGTACTTTTATGGGGCGATTTTATGCCATTATCAGTGCAATTGGTCATTTTAGTTATTTGACTTTTATCGCTTATCTAATTTTACTTTTTCCGTTAAGTTTTTTTATTCATTCTTCTCGATGGCAAAGGATTATTGCAACGGCTTTTGCAACAGTAGGTCTTTCATTATTGCTTATTGATATTGAGGTCTTTTCGCGTTTTAGAATGCATCTGAATTTGTCGATTTGGCAATTATTTTCAGCACAAAATGTTTCTTATTTAAGTACGGTATTTATTGCTATTCCATTTATTTTATTGATTGAGATTTTATTTTCATTATGGAGCTGGAAAAAACTACGTAGCTTAAGTAAACGCAAACGCTATGCAAAACCAATAGTGATTGTTTTTATTGTTTGCTTTGTTGCCTCGCATTTGATTCATAGCTGGGCTGATGCTAATTTTTATCGACCCATTACTATGCAGCGAGTAAGCTTACCACTTTCTTATCCTTTGACTGCCCGCCATTTTCTTGAACGTTATGGTTTTATGAAAGAAAACGGTTATCGGGATCGTGTTACGCAAGAAGGAAACCCTTTTGCGATGACAATTGAATATCCGTTGGGACGGATTGTTTATGATCAGCAACCAACAAAAAACAATGTACTAATGATTGTTATTGATGGGTGGAATGTTGATTTATTGACAAAATGTATGCCGTGGTTAAATGAATTTTCTCAAGATAATATTGCTTTTACTAATCATTATGGTGCAAGTAATCAATCTTATTTGAATGATTTTTCATTATTTTATGGATTAGATCCTAATTACTATAATAGTATTTTGGTTGGGCATAAGCCGTCCGTATTGCTCGAAGTTGTTACTAAACAACGCTATAATCTAGGATTATTTTCAGTAGACGGTTTTGCTGAACCTTTATATCGTTCGGCTTTGTTATCTAATTTCTCAATACCAGAATCTAAAAGAGAGTCTAATAAACAAATAACTGAAAACTGGATGAAGTGGCATGAAGAACAGAATAGTCTTGATAATCATGCACCTTTATTTTCTATAATCCAATATTCAATGTTTGATAAAAATAAAAAAGTGTCGATATCAACTCTTCAATCAGAAGCGAAAAAATTAGATCAGTATATTGAGTCATTAATTGCTTATTTAAGATTATCTAATGCCTATGATAATACGGTTATTATAATTACAGGTACGAATGATATTAAAATTGATGAAGCGAAAAAAATAGCATTACGTAATACAGATAAAGACTTTAATCGCGAAGCATTAAAAGTTCCTTTGATTATGTCATGGACAAATAAAGGAAGCGCACAAATAACGCAAGCAACTTCGCAAACTGATATTATGTGTACATTAATGCAAGACGTATTTTATGTCACAACACCGCCACAGCAGTATAGCCAATGTGAAAATTTATTTAACTTTAAACCTAGACAATGGTTAGTTGCTGGTGATGAAAATATGATCGCTGCACTTTATGATGATAAAACAGTGGTTTTAGATGCCTTTGGTCGTTCTAAAATTTATGATCTTAATGGTAAATTACAAAAAGGCGAAAAAATCAGCTTGCCGGTCTTTTTACAAATAGTCACTGAAAATCGCCGTTTTATGGTCGTAGATAATTGATTTAGTTTTTGGGTAGAACGAACAATAAAAAAAGAGGGTGAAGATTACTTCACCTCTTTACCCATTGCCTGTAAATCAGCATGATAAGATGAACGTACAAATGGTCCACAAGCTGCATGAGTAAAGCCCATATTTAATGCTGTTTGCTTTAATTCTTCAAATTCTTGTGGTGACACATAACGTTCAACCGGTAAATGATATTTGCTTGGTTGCAAATATTGACCTAGCGTCAACATAGTTACACCATGACTACGTAAATCTTTTAATACTTGAATTAACTCTTCGTTTGTTTCACCCAGCCCAACCATCAATCCGGATTTTGTAGGAATCTGAGGGTGTCGAGCTTTAAACGCTGCCAGTAATTTGAGTGATCCCTCATAGTTAGCTCCAGGGCGGATCTTTTTATATAAACGTGGGATATTTTCTAAGTTATGATTAAACACATCAGGTGGATTAGCACTTAACACTTCAATTGCTTCATCAATACAGCCACGAAAGTCGGGAGTGAGTGTCTCAACTTTTATATTGGGGTTTAAGGTTCGGATTTCTTGAGTACAAGAGGCAAAATGACTGGCACCACCATCTTTTAAATCATCCCTATCTACAGAAGTAATAACAACATAGCGTAACTTCATCTCTTGAATTGTTTTAGCTAATTTTATGGGTTCTTCTCGATCTGGCGGTAATGGTCTGCCGTGGGCAACATCACAAAATGGACAACGGCGAGTACAAATATCGCCCAAAATCATAAAAGTGGCTGTACCATGGTTAAAGCATTCAGCTAAATTGGGGCAAGAGGCTTCTTCACAAACTGAATGCAAACCATGTTTACGCATGGTGTTTTTGATATGTGCAATATTATCAGAGTGAGCAGATAATTTAATTCGCATCCATTCAGGTTTTTTAAGTGGCGCTGCATCTTCTAATGTGATTGTTGGGATTAAGCGTGTTTTATCTGCATCACGATATTTTGAGCTTCTGATCGTTGTTTCATTATTTTGCATATTAGGTATCTTAATACTTAGGTAGTTGATTAATAAAATTATCGGTTAATTGTTGTTTAATTTTGTTGCGGTCAATATTAAAAACATAGTCTTTTAATTGCGTCATTTGTAAGCCGGCATAACCACAAGGGTTAATGTTATTGAAAGGGGTAAGATCCATATCAATATTTAAGGCTAGTCCATGTAGGGTGCAACCTCGATTTATATGTAAACCAAGCGAACAAATTTTTTTATGATCAATATACACACCTGGAGCGTCTGCTTTTGTGTAAGCTATGATACCATAGTGTGCTAAAGTTTGGATGACACTATTTTCTAAAAAGCTCACTATATTGCGAATACCAATATGGCGTCTTCTTAAATCAATTAGGATATACATGATCTGTTGACCGGGGGCATGATAAGTAATTTGACCGCCGCGATCAGTTTGAATAACTGGAATATCTGTATGATTTAATAAATGTTCCGCTTTACCCACTTTACCTTGGGTAAATACAGGTTGATGTTCTACTAACCAAATTTCATCAACTGTTTGTCCATGACGATTTTGGGTAAAGTCATGCATAGCTTGATAAGTTTGCATATAGGGAACAATATGTAGGTCTTGGATGATAACATTATTAATGTTCATAGTGTTGCTTATTGTTATTGGTGGTATTAACAAAAAATTTATCAATATATATCAAATTTTACTATAATTTGACAACTTATAGATGACTTCGGTATAGACATACTATCTATTTTTTTGTATTTATTTATTAGTAAAATTTCCTTTTTATCAAGCAACTAACATTGTTTCCAATGTTATCATTGAAATAGTTGATTAATTTGATAGGAATTAACATGCTTTTCTAAGCTTTGGTTTGCTTTACTTTTTTTATGAAAATGGCAGACTGATGCAAATGAAACTCCATAATGCAGAGTTGTAATTTATATAGTTAGTTATAGCTAAGGATAGCAAATACTGCATTTTTTTAAACAAAAAAGAGGTTTTTATATGTCGGATATGCAAGTGAATGATATCGATCCCATTGAAACACAAGATTGGCTCAAGAGTCTTGATTCAATTATTCGCGAAGAAGGTATAGAACGTGCACAATATATTATTGAGCAAATAGTCAACAAAGCAAAAAATGGCGGTGTGCCACTACTTTTTGGTTCTTCAACAAGTAATTATGTCAATACTATCCCAGTAGAAGAACAACCTGCTTACCCTGGCGATTGGGAAATAGAACGCCGCATTCGTTCAATTGTTCGCTGGAATGCAATTATGATGGTGCTAAGGGCATCAAAAAAAGATCTGGAACTAGGTGGTCACATGGCATCATTCCAGTCTGCTGCTACATTTTATGAAGTTTGCTTTAACCATTTCTTCCGTGCACGCAACGAAAAAGATGGTGGTGATCTGGTTTATTTCCAAGGGCATATTTCACCAGGTGTTTATTCACGCGCATTTATTGAAGGTCGTTTAACCGAAGAACAACTAGATAATTTCCGTCAAGAAGTGCATGGTAAAGGACTACCTTCTTATCCTCACCCTAAATTATTACCTGAATTTTGGCAATTCCCAACAGTCTCAATGGGGCTTGGTCCTATTAGTGCTATTTATCAAGCACGTTTTTTAAAATATTTAGAAAATCGTGGGTTGAAAGATACTTCTGAACAGACAGTCTATGCATTCTTAGGTGATGGTGAGATGGATGAACCAGAATCAAAAGGTGCAATCACCGTTGCAACGCGTGAAAAATTAGATAATTTGGTATTTGTTATCAACTGTAACTTACAACGATTAGATGGTCCAGTGACCGGTAATGGTAAAATTATTAATGAACTTGAAGGCGTATTTGCTGGCGCAGGCTGGAATGTGATTAAAGTTCTTTGGGGTGATCGTTGGGATAAATTACTACAAAAAGACAAATCAGGTAAATTAATTCGTCTAATGAATGAAACACTTGATGGCGATTATCAAACATTAAAATCAAAAGATGGCGCATATGTACGTGAGCATTTCTTTGGCAAATATCCAGAAACTGCTGAATTAGTTAAAGATATGTCTGATGAAGAAATCTTTAAATTAAATCGCGGTGGTCAAGATCCTGCTAAAATGTTTGCTGCATTCCAACGTGCAAAAGAAACAAAAGATCGCCCAACAGTTATTCTTGCTCACACCATTAAAGGTTATGGTATGGGTGCTGCTGCTGAAGCGAAAAATATTGCTCACCAAGTGAAAAAAATGAATATGGATGGAGTGCGTCATGTACGTGATTTCTTCAATATTCCTGTAACAGATGAAGCACTTGAAAAATTACCTTATATCAAATTTGAAGAGCACACGCCAGAATACAAATATATTCATGAACGTCGTAATGCATTACATGGCTATGTTCCGTCAAGATTAACCAAATTCTCTGGTACCGTTTCTATTCCAGCATTAAGTGAATTCTCATCACTACTTGAAGCACAATCAAAAGAAATCTCAACCACAATTGCGTTTGTTCGTGCACTTAACATCATGCTTAAGGATAAAGAATTAGCACCACGCTTAGTGCCAATTTTGGCTGATGAAGCGCGTACTTTTGGTATGGAAGGCTTATTCCGTCAAATTGGGATTTATAACCCACATGGGCAACAATATACGCCACAAGATAAAGAGCAAGTTGCTTATTATCGTGAAGATGAAAAAGGTCAAATTTTACAAGAAGGGATTAATGAATGTGGCGCAACGGCTTCATGGCTAGCTGCTGCAACATCATATAGCACCAATGATTTCCCAATGATTCCATTCTACATTTACTATTCTATGTTTGGTTTCCAACGTATTGGCGATTTAATGTGGGCAGCTGGCGATCAGCAAGCACGCGGATTTATGATCGGTGGTACATCTGGTCGTACAACATTAAATGGTGAAGGTTTACAACACCAAGATGGCCACAGCCACATTCAATCATTAACCATACCTAACTGTATCTCATATGATCCTGCTTATGCTTATGAAGTTGCGGTTATTATGCAAGACGGTTTACGTCGTATGTATGGCGAACAAGAAAACGTTTACTACTATATTACAACACTCAATGAAAACTATGCACAGCCTGCAATGCCAGAAGGTGCAGAAGAAGGCATTCGTCGTGGTATTTATAAACTTGATACTGTTGAAGGTCAAAAAGGTAAACCGACTGTTCAGTTATTAGGTTCTGGTTCGATTTTACGTCATGTACGTGATGCGGCTGACATCTTAGCTAAAAACTATGGCATTAGTTCTGAAGTTTATAGCGTAACATCATTTACTGAACTTGCTCGTGATGGACAAGACTGTGAACGATACAATATGTTACATCCAAGTGAAACACCAAAAGTGCCTTATGTTGCACAAGTTATGAATAACAATCCAGCAGTAGTTTCAACTGATTATATGAAAATTTTTGCTGAGCAAATTCGCGGATTTGTACCTTCTGAAAGTTATCGAGTGCTTGGTACTGACGGCTTTGGTCGCAGTGATAGCCGTGAAAATTTACGCCATCACTTTGAAGTTGATGCATCTTATGTTGTAGTTGCAGCATTGGGTGAACTTGCTAAACGTGGCGATATCGAAGTTAGCGTTGTTGAAGAAGCGATCAAAAAATTCGAAATCAATGCTGATAAACTTAATCCACGAATTGCATAAGAGGTTGTTATAATGAGTATTCAAATTAAATTACCCGATATTGGCGGTGATGAAGTCGAAGTGACCGAAATTCTGGTTAATGTTGGTGACAAAGTTGAAGCTGATCAGTCAATTATGACTGTTGAAGGTGATAAAGCATCAATGGAAATTCCAGCACCACAAGCCGGTATTGTTAAATCTATTTCGGTAAAAATTGGCGATAAAGTCCAAACCGGTGTAGATATTATGGTATTTGATGAACAAGGTGGTGCAGAGCCTGCAGCACCAGCACCAGAAGCACCAAAAGTTGAAGTCGCACCAACGGCTGCTGCCACAAGTCAGACTGTTGATGTCAATGTACCTGATATCGGTGGCGATGAAGTTGAAGTGACCGAACTTTTAGTAAAAGTTGGCGATACTATATCTGTTGATGACTCGTTAATTACCGTTGAAGGTGATAAAGCGTCAATGGAAGTACCAGCAAGCATTGCTGGCACAGTTAAAAGTATCACAGTAAAAGTGGGTGATAAAGTGAAAACAGGTTCCAAAATTATGGAATTTGAAACCACAACTAGTGCAGCGCCTGCTACCCAAACAGCGCCAGCAGCTTCAGCTCCTGTTGCTGAAAAAGCCGCACCAGCATCTACACCAGCACCTGCTGCCACAAAATCAGCGCCTGTAGCATCAGGTAATGACTTTGTTGAAAATGATGCTTATGCGCATGCAACTCCATCAGTGCGCCGTTTAGCGCGTGAATTTGGCGTAAATCTCGCTAAAGTCACCGCGACAGGTCCTAAAAACCGTATTTTACGTGAAGACATTCAAGCGTACGTTAAAAATGCAGTTAAGCAAGTTGAAAGTGGCGCTACAGGTGGTGCATTGCCAGGTTTATTACCATGGCCAAAAGTTGATTTCAGCAAATTTGGTGAAGTTGAAAGCCTACCATTAACTAAAATTCAAAAAGTATCAGGTGCAAATTTACACCGTAACTGGGTCATGATCCCACATGTGACCGAGTTTGATGAAACCGATATTACTGATTTAGAAGCATTCCGTAAGCAACAAAATGCAGAAGCTGATAAGAAGAAGCTCGACCTTAAGATCACACCTTTAGTGTTTATCATGAAAGCGGTAGCTAGCGCATTAGCAGCGTATCCACGCTTTAATAGCTCATTATCTGAAGATGCTCAAACCTTGATTATCAAAAAATACATTAATATTGGTGTTGCTGTTGATACTCCAAATGGTCTTGTTGTACCAGTGTTTAAAGATGTTGATAAAAAAGGCATTGTTGAACTTTCTCGAGAACTTGCGGCAATTTCCAAAAAAGCGCGTGAAGGTAAATTGACTGGTAGCGATATGCAAGGTGGCTGTTTCACTATTTCTAGCCTTGGTGGTATTGGTACAACCTCGTTTACACCAATTGTTAATGCGCCAGAAGTGGGTATTTTAGGTGTATCTCGTTCTAGTATGAAACCAGTTTGGAATGGTAAAGAGTTCACACCACGCTTAATGTTACCTTTATCATTATCCTTTGATCACCGAGTGATTGATGGTGCGGATGGTGCACGCTTCTTAAGCCATATTGTTAACGTCTTATCCGACTTACGTCGTTTAGTGATGTAATTAAGGAGATCAAATTATGAGTCAAGATGTTAAAACGCAAGTTGTGGTTTTAGGGGCAGGACCAGCGGGTTATTCCGCTGCGTTCCGCGCGGCTGACCTTGGACTAGATGTGACCCTTGTTGAACGTTATTCAACACTTGGTGGTGTCTGTTTAAATGTAGGCTGTATTCCATCAAAAGCATTACTGCATGTTGCAAAAGTAATGGATGAAGCAAAATCATTAACTGAACATGGTATCCATTTTGGTACGCCGAGACTTGAATTAGACAAAGTGCGTGGCTGGAAAGAAAAAGTCATTAGTCAGCTGACTAATGGGCTTGCTGGCATGGCAAAAATGCGCAAAGTCAATGTGATTCAAGGTGAAGCGCAGTTTACAGGTAGCCATACCATGGATGTGACCTCTTCAAAAGGCATCACTAAAATTACCTTTGATAATGCCATTATTGCAGCGGGTTCTCGTCCAATTAAATTACCTTTTATTCCACATGATGATCCGCGTATTTGGGATTCAACAGATGCCTTAGCGCTAACTACCATTCCTAAAAAATTATTATTAATGGGTGGCGGAATTATTGGTCTTGAAATGGGTACTGTATACCATGCATTAGGTTCAGAAGTGGATGTGGTTGAAATGTTTGACCAAGTGATCCCAGCTGCTGATAAAGATGTGATTAAAGTCTTTACTAAGCAGATCCAAAAGAAATTCACTTTACGACTTGAAACCAAAGTGACCACCGTTGAAGCCAAACATGATGCAATTTACGTCACCATGGAAAAGAAAGACGGCAGCACCGAAACCCATACTTATGATGCGGTATTAGTGGCGATTGGCCGTACGCCAAATGGTAAGTTAATTAATGCAGAAAAAGCTGGCGTTAACGTCACAGATCGTGGCTTTATCGAAGTGGATAAACAGATGCGCACCAACGTACCACACATTTATGCCATTGGTGATATTGTGGGACAACCAATGCTTGCGCACAAAGGCGTACACGAAGGGCATGTGGCAGCAGAAGTCATTGCTGGTAAAAAACACTTCTTCGATCCAAAAACGATTCCTTCTATTGCCTATACCGAACCAGAAGTGGCGTGGGTGGGCTTAACTGAAAAAGAAGCGAAAGAAAAAGGCATTGATTATGAAGTGTCAATCTTCCCATGGGCTGCATCAGGACGTGCTATTGCTTCAGATTGTTCAGAAGGGATGACAAAACTGATCTTCAATAAAGCAGATAATCGCTTGCTAGGTGGTGCAGTTGTTGGTGTAAATGGCGGTGAATTACTAGGTGAAATCACCTTAGCTGTTGAAATGGGCTGTGATGCAGAAGATATTGCATTAACTATCCATGCTCACCCAACATTGCATGAATCGATTGGCTTAGCTTCTGAAATTTATGAAGGCTCAGTCACCGATTTACCTAATGCCAAAGCAAAGAAAAAATAGCGACAACAAGTCATTTATTTATTTAGTAAAATGCCGTTAGCTCAAACTAACGGCATTTTTATTTTTCTGACTTTTATATTTAATTACTGTTCAGTTTAAGGTCTTTGCGTAGATTAAAATATACCAATAATTACACCGAGTGAAGTAATTGCAGTCAGAATTAAAATGACTTTTGTGGCTGTCATTTGTTTTGCAGACACTAACCACCAAGCAAGTAAAACCATAGTCAAAGGTAGTATTTTCGGGAATATACCATCAAGTACACTTTGTAATGACCGCATGCTATCACCCATTGGAATTTCCAATTGCGAATTTAGCACAATATTACCAGCAGCAAGTCCTCCAACTACCATAATTCCTAGAATATTAAAAGCATCGGTAATTCGTTTTACATTATCGCCAATAATATTATCAATGGCATTTACACCAAGTTTATAGCCATAATGAAAGCTTATATAAGAAATTAAAGGACCTAAAATACCATAAGATAAAATATAAAAGATTGGACCAATGGCATTTCCTCCCGCTGCCATTCCCATTGCAATTGATAACAAGATAGGAACGATAATACCTTGAATTAAAGAATCGCCTATACCAGCTAACGGACCCATTAATGTTGCTTTGATATTCACCGGCAATTCTTCTGGCACATTATTACCTAATGCTATCTCTTCTTCCATTGAAGCAACAATACCATTTATGATTTGACCTGTTTGTGGTTCTGTATTGTAAAACATCGAATGTCTTGTTAATAATCGACGTTTTGCTTCTGGATCATTTTTGTAATATTTTTCAGCAAATGGGATATAAGAAAATGCCCAAGCATGTGCTTGTAATTTTTCATAGCTCATAGATGATAAATGTGTAAATCCCCATCGATACCAAATTTGACGTAATTCTTTTCTGGTTAATTTTGATTGGTTATTCATTTTTTTATCCATTTTTAGTTCTCCTATCAAAATAGATCATCATCTTCAAAAATATTTGAATTTGAGTTATTAGGTTCTTTGACAGCGGAAGAAGCTGGTTTATTAATTGCCATATAATATAGATAAGCAACTAAAGCTGAAATAAACACCAACGCGATCATACTTAAACCGGCAAAAGCCAATAAAACAAAGCCGGCAAAAAAGAATATAAGCTGAATTTTTGACTTAATAACGATATTCATTAACATGGCAATACCAAGCGCTGGTAAGACACCACCTAAAACAGAAATAATTTTTGTGATGACTTCAGGGACATTACTTAATAACCAATCGACTAGACCTGAACCATAGAAAATAGCTAAGAAAACAGGGACTGCCCGTAATAAAAATGTTGTTACTTGGGGGTAAAATAAATGATTTAAAATAATACCTCGAGTATTATTATGTTCTGCAGCTTGTTGTGCTTTATTATTCCAGAATGAATAAAGTGCCATTCGAGTGTTGTAAAATATTAAACCAAAAGTTTGCCCTAATAATACTGATAATGTTACTGCTACAGCGGGTTCTTTTGTTGTTGCTAAAGCTAAACCAATACCTCCATAAGCAGCATAAGTGATCTCACTATTAGTTGCTCCTCCTGTTGATAAGTTAGCGATAAAAACAGCTTGAACAGCTAAGCCACACAAAACACCCGCTTGTACATCGCCAAAAGCAAATCCAACTAATAACCCTGCAACTAACGGCCTACCTACAATATAAAAACCGCCTGACATACCAAATAACCAAGGTGATTCTATGGCGCCTAAGTAACAGAATATTCCTGTGAGTAAGGCTGGAATAAATAGTGTTGTCTCCATAATATTCTCCTCAATGAATGAGATCTATAAAGTGTCATATTTCTTTTTCATAATTGACCAAGTTTTAGGCTCATCGTCTGGTAAAAGTTGAAATTCAATCTTAATACCTTGAGCTTCAATATATTCAAAAGCTTTATAGTCATTTTCATCAATAGCGACGGTCCTTCCTAATACTTTTGCTCCTGCCCGAGTATTCATACATCCTATATTTAATGTTGGATTCAGTTTAGCTCCAGCTCTGAGCAGTTTTTCAAATGTTTGTGGGGAGTCACTGATTAAAAAAAAGTTTTTAGTTGATTCCATACCTTGTTTTATTTTATCTACACCTTGTTCAACGGTATAAATTCCAATTTTTAGTGTGCCTGCAGCTGCTTTTAATACACGTTTTCGTAATTCATCCGAGGCAATATTGTCGCCTACAACAAGTATTCCATCGACGGGTCTGACTTTTGTCCAACGTGTCATTATTTGACCGTGAATGACACGATCATCTACTCTGGTTAATGTAATTGTCATAAATCTTTACTCCTATCGTATAACTTATTAAAAATCTATGTCTTCATTATTGCTTATTGTTGCTGGAGCCAATAAAACCGAAGTTTGACCAGCTTCTAAAATTGAATTAAGCAGATTTGGTATATTGGATTCTTCTAATGAAGTGCCTGCTTGGATTAGCATTGGCAAATTTAATCCAGCAAATAAAAAAACTTTATCGGGATGAGCAAGCATGTAACGTAATGTTTCGTTGTAAGGTGTACCTCCCATTATGTCACTTAAGACGATCACTGTTTTATTATCGTTTATCTGTTCATCAAGAACTTTCGTTAATCTAAATGAAAAATCACCAATTCCGTTTTCATCAAGCTTGACTGCAATGAATTTTGATGTATCGCCTGCAATCATTTTATAACTTGTCAAAATTCCCTCACACAAATCACCATGTGAAGTTATAACTATTTTCATTATGATAGTACTCCTTGTGGTTATTGTTTAAATATATGTTTACATATTTTTTTGCTAAAACAAATGGATTGAGTTGTATTTTTCATTAATTGAGAAGTATGTCACGATTTTAAAGGAAACCTCATTGACAATGTTTTTATTGTTTTTAATATAATGTAAATACATATTTAAGTTGGAGATGAATTATGAAAAGTTATTCTTTACTAGAATTAAGTAAATTTATTGATCACACAAATTTAAAGCCGGATGCAACTACCGCCATGATGGAAAAACTTTGTAAAGAAGCAAGTGACTATAACTTTAAAATGGTAGCGATTAATCAGGTTCAATCGAAATTATGTGCAGCGTTATTAAAAGATACTAAAGTGGACATAGGCGCTGCAATTGCTTTTCCGCTTGGACAAACAACTATTGAGTCAAAATGCTTTGAAACGCAAAATGCGATAGAAAATGGAGCAACTGAAATCGATTATGTGATTAATATCTCTGAATTAAAGGCTAAAAATCTGGAATATATTAAAAATGAAATGACACAAATTGTCAGTATATGTCGTAAACACAATGTTATTTCGAAAGTCATTTTTGAAAACTGCTATCTAACAGAAGAAGAAAAAATAACACTGTGTAAAATTGCTGTTCAAGTTAGACCTGACTTTATCAAAACATCGACAGGATTTGGACCTTCAGGTGCAACACTTGCTGATGTTGAATTAATGAAAAAGCATGTTGGTGATATTGTTAAAGTAAAAGCAGCTGGCGGAATACGTAATGCTGAAACATTTAAAAAAATGATTGCAGCGGGTGCCGAGCGAATAGGTACAAGTGCGGGTATTGCCATTATTGAAGAGTTAAAACAAGAATTAAAAAATAGCCAAAAAGACTTTATTGAAATTTAATTAATTTATACCTAAACAGATATTTAAACCTAAAAATACCCACTAATAAGTGGGTATTTTTATTGTTAATTTACTTATTAGTGGTTCCAATAATTTAAGCTGAATGATTTAATTCAAAAATAAATGAATTGATATCTCCACGATATTTAGAAATCGAGTATTCAATTGGTATTCTGTTATGTGTATAACCAATTGAATGAAAATAAAAAATAGGGTTTCCTTCTTCAATATCTAATAAATCACTTGTTGTTTCATCTGCTTTGACAACATCTAGTTTTCTACGTATTTGCAATACCGGAAAATTCATCTTTTGTAATACGGAATATAGCTTTTCTTGTTCAAAGTCATTATTCAAAAAGTTAGGTAAAAGTTTTAACGGTAAATAAGTAGTGACTAATACTATCGGTTTATTTTCCGCATAACGTAAACGGACTAATTTATAAATTTCATCTTGTTCATTGATTTCTAAATGGTTTGCTATATCATTAGTTGCTTTATCAATTTTGAATGTAAGAACTTGTGTTCTAGGGTGAAGACCTTTTCTATTCATTTCCGAATCATAGCTTTCAATAATATGTGTAAATTCTTGATTTATTTTCTGTTGTTTAACTATGGTTCCTCGGCGTTTTCTACGTTCGAGGTAACCATCATTGGCCAAATATTGAATTGCTTGACGCACGGTCGGTCTACTAACTTTATAAATTTTGGTTAATTCAGTTTCTTTTGGAATTAATTGACCTTGAGCATACTCTCCTGACTGAATTTTTTTCAATAAATCTTGTTGGATAAAAAGATGGCGTGGAATTTTATTTTTAGGGTTCATGATGACAACAATATGCATTAATATGTTAACACATATTAATATATTGTTTTTGCTATGTAAAACATTAATATTAATTAAAATTAATTGGTTATATTTTATCGGTTATAATTTAATTAAAAACTTTTGCCAATACTCCCTCTCCTTGATAATGATAGCATTGAGCTTCGTAAGCAATAAAAGCGGATTCTCCTTTAGTTAGGGTTAAAGTATCAAATTTTGTTTTTAATGTAATATTTCCTGTAATACAAAATAGAATTTGTGGACTGTTTACGTTTTCAACTCTTTGTTGATTATCGCTTTTAATTATTTCAAATTTAAAATCATCAACAGGAACTGGATAATCAATTTTATTTTGTTGGGTAATCGGTTGGGTTAATAATTCATTCAAAGTTAGACTTTCAAATTGAGTATTTTTTAATAGCTCATCAATGTCTAAGTGCTTATTGGTTAATCCTGCTCTTAACACATTATCAGAATTTGCCATAACCTCAAGCCCAGTACCACTTAAGTAAGCATGGGGTGTTTCAGCACTTAAAAACATTGCTTGTGAGGGCTGCAATTCAATAATGTTTAAAATTAAAGGCATAAAGAGCCCAATATCATTTGCATAATCTTTGGCTAGCGTTTTAATTGTTAAATATGGCTCATCACAGAACGGTTCAATACTTTCTAATAATTGATTAATTTCTTGATGCTTTTTTTCTTGCGGTAGTGTTAGCAATGCATAAAAAAACTGTCTTAACTGCTGTTTGTTAGGATTTTTTTGTAATTGATCAATCTCTTTATTCAAAGAAAAAAGATTGATTTTAGAAAATAATTCTAAAATTTCATGAATCGGTCGAAAAGATCGCATAGCTTTAAATGGTGTTAAGGCATAAATTAGTTCTGGTTTATGATTTGGATCTTTATAATTGCGTTTTGGATCATCTAAGACAATGCCTAGTTGGTTTTCTCTTGCAAAACCTTGTTGTGCATTTATTTTGGTTGGATGTACTTGGATGGATAGCGCTTTATTTGCGGAAAGCACTTTAAATAAATAAGGCAAAGCAGCAAATTGCTTAAAGGTTCTTGTTCCTAATATTTCTAAAGGATGGTTTTTAATAAGATCATCAAGTCTGATTTTTTGATTATGTTTATTAATAGTTAATGAACACCCTAAAGGATGAGCTCCCATCCAGATTTCTGCTATAGGTTTTTGGGATGGATTTTTAAAACCAAATAATTTCGGTATATTTTCGATACTTCCCCAATCATAGTCTTTGATTTTATTTTCAAGTTTCCATATCGTTTGATTCATCTTAATTCCCCCTCTACATTTATTTTTCAAGGTTAATTTATTTTTATTCAATAGGTTAATTATACTCTCAATATAAATTGATTAAAGTTATATATATATATATATTGTTAAATAGTAGCTTAAATTAAATTTATTCCAAGTGATATCTATTTTAACTGCGCTATTATTTTCATTTTATTCAATTGCTTTATTATTGATTGCTTATGCTATGATCGGATATGACTTTGGCGATAATCCGAAACTGTATTTTCAAGGCAATTAAGTATATAATGCCCGGCAAATTCAACTAATCTCTATAAAAATATATTTTTATGAAATCTTCAATTATCAGTAAGTTAGAAGCGCTACAAGAGCGTTATGAAGAAGTTCAAGCATTATTGTCTGATGCTTCGGTTATCGCCGATCAAAATCGCTTTCGTACACTGTCTAAAGAGTATTCACAGTTAACTGGTGTTGTTAAGTGTTTTACCGATTGGAAGCAAACTCAATCGGATATTGAGACAGCTAAAGTAATGCTATCCGATCCTGAAATGAGCGAAATGGCGCAAGAGGAATTAAACGAAGCATTAAGCCGAATTGAAGAGCAAGAAAAGCAATTACAAGTGCTATTACTTCCTAAAGATCCTAATGACGAATATAACTGTTTTGTCGAAGTGAGAGCGGGAACAGGTGGTGATGAAGCGGCTATCTTTGCTGGTGACTTAGCCAGAATGTATACGCGATATGCTGAATCACGCAATTGGCGCGTTGAAATTATGAGCGCAAGTGATGGTGAGCATGGTGGTTATAAAGAAGTTATCATGTTAGTGAGTGGTGATGGTGTTTATGGTCATTTGAAGTTTGAATCGGGTGGGCATCGTGTTCAACGTGTGCCAGAAACAGAATCACAAGGTCGTATTCATACTTCAGCTTGTACTGTTGCTGTTTTACCCGAAGTACCTGAAGCTGAAATGCCTGAAATTAATCCAGCTGATTTAAAAATTGATACCTACCGTTCATCCGGCGCTGGTGGTCAGCATGTTAATACCACTGATTCGGCTATTCGTATTACTCATCTACCGACAGGTATTGTAGTTGAGTGTCAAGATGAGCGCTCACAACATAAAAATAGAGCTAAAGCGATGTCTGTATTGGCTGCGCGTATTCAAGATGCGGAGTTGCGCAAACGTCAACAAGAAGAAGCCTCGACAAGACGTAACTTATTAGGATCGGGTGATCGTTCAGATAGAATTAGAACATATAACTATCCACAAGGTCGAGTTACTGATCATCGAATTAACCTAACACTTTATCGTTTAGACGAAGTGATGGCAGGGAAATTAGAGATGCTAATCGATCCAATTGTACAAGAATATCAAGCAGATCAACTGGCCGCTTTATCGGAACAAGATGAATGACTTATTTACAATGGCTTAAATGTGCATCTCAATCTTTGACCGATAGTGAAAGCCCAAAGCGTGATGCTGAAATTTTGCTGAGTTTTGTTACGCAAAAAACGCGAACATTTTTAATGGCATTTAGCGAAACATTGCTTACTGATGATGAGTTGATTGTTTTATCTGAATGTCTAAAACGCCGGCAAAACGGTGAACCTATCGCATATATTACTGGCGAAAAAGAGTTTTGGTCTTTAAAGTTTAATGTTTCTAACGCTACATTAATACCGAGACCTGATACCGAAAAATTAGTCGAATTAGGTTTAGAGTATCTACCTAAAGTGCCATGCGAAGTATTGGATCTTGGTACGGGGACCGGTGCGATAGTTATCGCTATGGCAACTGAGCGTCAAGACTGTTTATTTACCGCAATTGAAAAGAATAAAGATGCGCTAATTTTAGCTCAACAAAATGCAACTCAAATTGGGGTAAATAATGTTTATTTTTTACAAGGAGATTGGTATAGACCAATCAAAAGCCGCAAGTTTTCAATGATTGTCAGTAATCCTCCTTACATTGAGCCAACCGATATTCACTTATCACAAGGTGATGTGCGTTATGAACCAAGAAGCGCGCTAGTTTCTGAAGATGATGGTTTAGCTGATATTAAACTAATTGTAAAAGGTGCAACTAAGCATTTAAACCAATATGGTTGGTTACTGATAGAACATGGTTGGAAACAAGGTGAAGCTGTGCAAACCATTTTTAAACAACACGGATTTCAATTAGTTGAAACTTTCACCGACTATAGTGGTAATGATCGAGTTACACTGGGTCGCTGGTTCAAACCTTAACTAGGAAAATTTTATTTATGATGCAGCAAAAAAAAGTAAATGTTGGTGATATTACTGTTGCCAATGATCTACCCTTTGTACTATTTGGTGGTATGAATGTACTTGAATCTCGTGATTTAGCAATGAAAATCTGTGAGCATTATGTCACAGTCACCGATAAACTGAATATCCCTTATATTTTTAAAGCTTCTTTTGATAAGGCGAATCGCTCCTCAATCCATTCTTATCGTGGACCAGGTTTAGAAGAAGGGCTTAAAATCTTCCAAGAGCTTAAACAACAGTTTGGCATTAAAATTATTACCGATGTCCATACCGAAGCGCAATGTCAACCGGTTGCTGATGTGGTTGATGTGATTCAATTACCGGCTTTTTTAGCAAGGCAAACAGATCTAGTTGTTGCAATGGCGAAAACAGGTGCAGTTATTAATGTCAAAAAACCACAATTTGTCAGTCCTGGGCAAATGGGTAACATTGTTGAGAAATTTGAAGAAGCTGGCAATAACCAAGTTATTCTTTGTGATCGTGGTAGTTGTTTTGGTTATGACAACTTAGTAGTTGATATGCTTGGTTTTAACATTATGAAAAAAGCGAGCAAAGGCTCACCAGTTATTTTTGATGTTACTCATGCGTTACAATGTCGTGATCCAATGGGCGCTGCATCTGGCGGGCGTCGTGGTCAAGTAACTGAACTGGCTCGTTCAGGTATGGCTGTTGGTATTGCTGGACTATTTTTAGAATCACATCCCGATCCGAGTCATGCAAAATGTGATGGACCATCCGCGTTACCGCTTAATAAACTAGAGCCATTTTTAAAACAGATGAAAGCTATTGATGAGCTAGTAAAGAGTTTTGATGAAATTGATACAGAAAATTAGCTTTAAAAGTTTTCTTAAAAGTTATTTGGTTTGATGGTAAATAAACATATTAATAAAAAGAGAAATGTAAATCATTTCTCTTTTTATTAATTATATCAGCAAACTAAAAAGCACTACTTGTATCGAAGAAATGTACCTGATAAGAATAATTCATCAGAAAAAGAATTAATAATATTTAATGAAGTGTTTCCATTAGCTCAACTTCATCAAAATCGTCATCACTTCCATCTTCAAAATAAGTGCCCCAACCATCATAATTGACGCCAAATTGGGCGGTAAGGGTGATGATTTCGGCAATTTGAGCATTGATTAATTCAGCATTAAGCGGACTTTCGGCAATGATATCAAAACCGATAACAACATTGCCAGCATCGTCGACATCTTCATCGGGATCGGTTGCTTCATAACCTAACTTATAAGCCTCTACTGCTATTTTTTCTAGTTTATCAAAATCTTGCGATGAAACATGATGTTCAATAATATAAAGCGCATGAGGATCGCTACCATCTTCTAACAATTCTTGAATAATAGCGTTAGTATCTTGCTGAGCAAGAATAATTTGATCTTTCATAATATACCTTTTAGTGGTCATGCAAATTGTGTGGTATATTACACGTTTCAAAATAATTTTCGAGAAAAAAGTGATCGTTGATTTACATTCTCATACTACGGCATCGGATGGTGTTTTAACGCCCAGCGATCTTGTCAAAAGAGCGGTGGATAACCAAATTGATATTTTGGCTATTACCGACCATGACACTGTTAAAGGCTTACCTGAGGCCCAACAGACGATAGTTAGTGAAAATTTACCTATTAAATTAGTTAGTGGTGTTGAAATATCGACGGCTTGGAAGAATAACGAAATCCATATTGTGGGACTCAATATTGATATTGAGCATCCTCAATTATTGACACTATTATCATCACAAGAGCAAGGACGAATTAATAGAGCGTTGGCAATAAGCCAAAAATTGACTAAGGTTAGTATTGAAAATGCTTATCAACAAGCACAACAATTTGCGAAAGGAGACATTGTTTCGAGAGCTCATTTTGCAAGATTTTTAGTTGCTAATGGTTATGTTAAGGACATCAAACGCGCATTTAAAAAATACCTAGGCAAAGGGGGATATGCTTATGTGCCTGCAACATGGTGTAGCATTGCTGATGCGGTTAATGCCATTCACATGGCAGGAGGGCAAGCGGTGCTTGCACATCCAAGTCGTTATGATCTAACCTTAACTAAATTGAAATTATTACTGAATGAATTTAAAGACTGTGGTGGTGATGCAATTGAGGTTTCGCAAAGCAGGCAAACGCAAGATGATTTACATCGATTAGCTAAATTAGCCAATGAATTTGATATGTTAGCATCACAAGGTTCGGATTTTCATGATTTAGTTAATTATTTAGACTTAGGCAAAACAATGCCATTGCCAGGTAGCGTTACGCCAATTTGGCATAATTGGAAATGCTAAATAAATTAAGACTAAATGACTTTATATTGACGTTTTGCCTAAATATTGATGGCATTGAACTAAACACTAAAAATTGATATAGAATAAATTATGAGCCAAATTTTTTATATTCACCCAGATAATCCTCAAACTCGATTATTAGATCAAGTTGTTAAAATATTAAATGACGGTGGCGTTATCGCTTTTCCGACTGATTCAGGCTATTCATTGGGTTGCTTATTGGATAACAAACATGGCGTTGATCGCATCTGCCAAATTCGTCAGCTGGATAAACATCACAATTTTACTTTAATGTGCCGTGATCTTTCTGAGCTATCTTGCTATGCTTTTGTTGATAATACGACTTTTCGATTATTAAAAAATAATACACCGGGCAAATATGTTTTTATTTTACAAGCTAGTAAAGAGGTGCCTCGTCGATTAATGAACGAAAAACGTAAAACCATTGGATTACGTGTACCAGATAATAAAATTGATTTAGCCCTACTTGAATTATTAGGGCAACCATTAATGACCGCGACATTAATTTTACCTAATGATGATCAAGCGCAATCCGATCCCGACGAAATAGAAGATAGAATAGGGCACCAGCTTGATGCGATTGTGCATGGAGGCTATATTGGTGAACAACCCACTACTGTGATTGATTTAACTAATAGCTATCCAGAAATTATTCGTCAAGGAAGTGGAGACACTAAACCATTCGAATAAATGACCGTTTTTTATTGTCAACATTCAGACAATAAAGTGAATAGAAAAGATGATACCTGAGAAGGTAACAGCGAGGATAATATGAAAAATAGCAGATCTGCATTACCAAAATTTTCCAAAAAAAACAGTAACCTTAAGGCTAAAGAAAACAAAGCCAATGAAAAACCGAAAAAGCCAATTGCATCAACAGCAATAGGTAAAACATCGGCACATGACAACACAGAAAAGTTACAAAAAGTATTAGCTAATTTAGGACATGGTTCACGTCGCGAAATTGAAGCGATGATTATAGCCGGTAAAATCAGTGTCGATGGTAAAATTGCCATATTAGGTGATCGGGTTGATGTTAATGCCAGTCCAAAAATTCGCATCAATGGTCATTTAGTTCCGCTTAGAAGCAAAGAAAAAGAAGTTTGCCGAGTGCTTGCTTATTACAAACCTGAAGGTGAAATTTGTTCGCGTAATGACCCTCAAGGACGGGCAACCGTTTTTGAACGTTTACCACGTTTAAAAAATGCACGTTGGATTAATATTGGGCGGCTTGATATCAATACATCAGGTTTATTATTGTTTACCACAGATGGTGAACTTGCAAATCGCCTAATGCACCCACGCCACGAAATTGAACGCGAATATGCCGTGCGTGTATTCGGTAAAATTACCGATCAGCAGATTTTTCAGTTACGTAAAGGTGTACAGCTAGAGGATGGTCCAGCATCATTTAAATCAATTAAATCGCAAGGTGGCGATGGAATTAATCAATGGTTTAATGTTGTGATAACCGAAGGTCGTAATCGAGAGGTTCGTCGTATGTGGGAAGCGGTAGAAGTGCAAGTTAGCCGATTATTACGGATCCGCTACGGTAATATCACTTTACCTAAAGGATTATCGCGTGGAACATGGATGGAGCTAGGCATTGATTCGGTAAATTATTTACGAGAACTTGTCGGTTTACCACAAGAAGTTAAGAGCTTTACCACTAATTCTGCTTCAGATAGAAGAATTATCAAACCAAAACGAGCTAAATTAACCAATTTATCAAAAACATCACGCTCACCACGTCAAGCGACAACAAAAAAATAAACTCCACATACCCTTAAATAATATACTTTATTTAAGGGGGAAGAACAGCCAAAACACCAATTAAAAACTTAAATAAAATCAATGTTTTTTCTGTGTGTTTTTGGAGGAAGAACCATCCACCCAAAACAGGAAAAGAACGATTGGTTAGTTTATTATTGAATGTGGTGACAGAATTTACTGTCACCTTTAATTCATACGTGGACGAGGGATAAGAACGTATCTAATATTTTTTTGTTTAGGTGTAGAGGCACATACGGCATTTTTCTCTTCATGTTCACTACGGCAATGGTATTTACTATTGTGAGCGTGTACATCACAATATTTTTTTTCATTTATATCCCATACATAATACCTTCTAATAGCTACTGATGATTGCTTCTCAAGATCTGGCCCAAAAGATCCGGGATAAGCACTTTGAACTACATCACTCCATTCACTAAATAATGAACCTATTTCACGTGTATATGTAGTATACCTAGTACTACTGTCAAACGGCGCATTACTTATTTCATTTGAGTGGCTTACATGATAATGCCCACTTTTGGCGTTACATGCAGCTACTACCTCTTCAAGAGGAGCTCTAAGAGCTATTAGTTCTCCTGCTTCATTAGTATCTTGTTTCCAAGTGTCAAACCATTTAGTAATGGTAAATGCATATTGGATAGTTTTATTTGTGGTTTTATGTCTTCCCTCAATTATTACGGTATACCCAGAATCAGAACCCATAACATGTTGCCAAGCTTTTCCTGGATCTTTTGCATCAGCCGTATTAAAAGTTATTGTTATAAAGTTAGGATGATTGGTTAGAGTAACAAGATCACTGCCTTGTTTAATTGCCCAAGTGTAGTTTGAAACCATTCTTTTGTCGGATAAAAGTAGGTCAAATTTAGCTCCATAAAAACCTGTAGTTGGAAAGTTTTCAGATGGATTGCTAATCGATTGAGTTAAGAAACCATAACGATAATCCCATTGTTTTTTTTCACTTTCATTAACATTGGGGCTTAAAGCAGGTCTTGCAAAGCAAATAAAAGCATCGTTTGGTCTTAATATGGTATACATTTTAGCTGGGAGAGTTGCGTTCTCTTCATTTGGATAGGTTTTGTTATTCGGTACGCCATACTTTGAATATAAATCTAAATTAGCAGATAATTTTACTTTAAAAGGCGCGTACATGCCTCTTGTGGATAAGCTACAAAAAGTATCCTTACTGCTAGGAGTAAATTCCACTAACTCATTATTTATATTAGTATAATACCAAGTTATATTAATTTGATATTGGTTCCTTAGGTTGAGTATTTCAAATTCATCTCCATCAGAATCAAAAAATTCATCACTATTAGGCTGTTTTAGTATTGATGATAATTGGCTTTTTAATGGGGAATAGCCGGAAAGCGAGATGTTTTTTATTTCTTCATCACCGAAATACTCTTCATCATTTGACTTTAGACCAAATAAATTTAAATCATCGATATGTTCTTCTATTTGCGGTGATAAAGAAGGTCTCGTTCCATGAATAACCTGTGCTGATTGCGCAGTATAGTTAGAATAACTCATTGGAAACAAATGAAATAATATAGATACATAAACAACAGATTTTATAAATTGTTTAATCATTATTTTACCCATTTTTTAAATTTTTGATCCGGTATTTTTTATTTATGGCTATCTAATATTATTCTCATTAATAGTTTTAAGGATAAGTTTATTCACTTGACTACGATCCTTTTGGGAAGTAAAAATCTTCTACTCAATTATGATCAGATTAGCCATTTTTTCTATAACTACTGTATAGAGTAATAAATTAATGTTAATTTAATCAACAAGCATATCGTTAAAAATTGTTAATGACTGTTAATGTGTCAACATATCATTGATATTGACTAATATTAGGTGACTAGATGGCGAGTTGTTTATTTTTCATGATACGAATAATCTGCTAAAAACTCATAAGACGTTTTTACTCAAATTGCTATGAAAGTTCCTATCGCTTGTCTGTGATAAGGTACTAGTATGTATTTTCATCTCCGTATTGAACAAATAACTGTAAACCGTGTGACTAAATTGTAAACTTCATATTACCTTAAAATAATCTCACTCATCGATAATGATGATTTTGCTCAACTTTAGCAAAAAAAGTTAATAAATTAGAGACAATTTATAATAAACTCATCAACTAGCTTATTCATTAAGCTCAATTAAAACAGTTTTCATCATAATAAATAGATGAACGAGCACAAAACTACAATGAATTGAAAGGAAAATTATGCGTATAATCATAGCTATTTTTTTTATGTTTTTATTAACTGCTTGCCATATACGTACAGCAGAAGATGCTTATAAAGAAGGAAAATATTTAGAAAGTATCAACCTATTGGGTGACAGCATTGAGGACAAAGGCCCTGCAGAATTTGGAAAACAAGATATACAACGACTGCAAAATATAGTCAGTAATGTCATGCAACATTATGAAACAAGCCTTTTAAACACCAATAACTCGGATTATGCCACACGAATAAAATGCTACGAAAACCTATTAGCCATGAAAATGCGATTAACTGATCGTTTTTATAGCCAAGAAATCAGTTTTTTCGATAACAAATATGACACTACACAATTACAACAAAATATTGCTAAAGAGTACTACAATTATGGCAATTCAATCACTGGCACCAACAGTGAAAGTTATAGAATAAGAGCCGATTTATATGGAAAAGGGCTTGAGCAATACAACTATAAAAATATCGAAAGTTTGTACAAAAATGCAAATACAAAATATATGCAACTTGCGGCTAAAGAGTATTATGACCAAGGCAAAATGTTAGAACGACAAGGTGATTTTAAAGCCGCTGCCGAGGCATTTAATAACGCATCAGCGGTATATCAACCGCTTGGTAAGTACAAAGATAGTGATAAACTTTCTATTGATAATGATAGAAAATACTCTACTCAACAAGCAGAGATTGCTTATGAACAAGCACAACAACTAGCAAAGACTGCAACGCATCGTTATCAATTTCGTGAAATTGCTAAATATTACGCCTCGGCTGCTGCTACTTATCGTCAATACGGATTATTTCGTGATGCAGATTCACAAGCAAATAATTATACAAAAAAAGGGAAAATTAAAGTCTATTATAATTCTTTAGAGTTAAAATCTTTTGTATTAGATATCTTAAGTAAGGACTTTATAGAATTCATTGCTTATCAACCAAGTCAGGCAGATGTCACAATCCGAATTACGACAAACGTTGAATTTGCTGATCTTGGGCAATCAGTTAACAATGAAACTAAAACCGAACAAGTCTTTGATAAATTTGTTGAAGTTTCTGACGAAAACGGCAACAAAAAGCAAGTTAAAACCTACAAAGATCAGCAATTTAATTTAAAAACGGTGACCCATAGCAATAAATTAACCTTGACCACTGAAATTGATGTTCATGGTGCTTATAGTTACAATAAAAAATTTGACATTGTTCAAACATCGGCAAAACATGATTATATTTATTCTGGTAATGTGCCCTCTAATTTGCGCAACCACAGTGAAGGAGTGTTGAAAACTAAAGATAGCTTGCTTCAAGCAGCAAAAGAACAGCAATTAACCGAACTAAAATCACGGTTTGACGATATTATTAGAGATCTTTCATATTTATAACTAATTAAAGTTTATATTTAAATTTTTAGAAAAGATAATCTAATCACATCAGTGTGATGCAAAGCAAAATAACATCCCACAAACAACATCATTTTGTTTGTGGGGTTTTTATTTAATAAATATGATTAACTATTCAAGCCCAAGCACCATTCGTCCATTTTTGGTTGCTACATTAATTACATTATCTAAATCAGTATAACGGCATCCGGTCACTAACAATTTAAGCTCTTCCCACATATTGCCAGTTGAAAATGGTAACATATAGTCACTAACATTATCTGTACCAATAGCAACAGGAATACCAGCAGCAGCTAGTTCATCAACTGGGGTAAGTGAGTTACGAGTAGGGCCTTGTTCTTCACGGCGTGGGCTATCGATCCAAGCAAATGGACAGGCAATTACCATCATTTTTGCTTCTTTCATTTTTTTATAGAGTTTTTGGCGATATTCTAAACTGTGGGCTGTGATCGAAATGCTATGAATAGCAACAACGCGACCATGCATACCATGTTCAAGGGTTTTATCGGTAAGTTGTTCTGTTTCGATTTCATCTTGAGAATTAAACTGGTCAACATGTACATGCACCATTTTGCCTAATGATTTACCTGTTTGCATTAGTACATCAAGATGTTTAAGTCCCATTCCTTCACCATGATCGCGCTCATCACGACGTGGTAAACCACCAATAATATCAACTAAATCAGCGCCTTTATCGAACCAATAACGAGCCTCTTTATCGATAACGCCTTTGAGTGTTTGATTGACTAATTTTATAGTGATGTCATTTTTATAGGTTTCGCGTGCTCTTAACGCTCCTTTAATTGCCCGTTCTTGAGTGATAGGGTCAATATCAACAAACGATCCCATTGCACTTACGCCTTGCTCAATCATACGTTCAACCGCCATACTAAAATGACGATAGTAATCATCTTCGCTCATTGATGCTTTGACTTTATCTAATGTATCCCATTTTTCAATTAAGGTCTGTTTTTGATAAACATCAAAACTATCAACCGAAATAGTAAAAGCACGATCGGCATGCATATGAGCATTAACCCATCCGCCATTTTGTTTAATTTTATTCATTAAATAGGCTTTTAAACTTTGGTCTCTTGTGGTTAACAACATGTTTTTATGTTCAATCATAATGTGCCTCTACAATGCAATCATTTTAAATAAAGTGGATAAAATCGAGCGCAATAGGCAAAAAAAATCCCCCAAAAAGGAGGATAAAAGTAATATCAATAATTTTATTTAGTAGGATTATTGATTTACAAGTGTTCATTGCGCTTATACCTAATCGATTAAAAATTGCAGAAATTCTAACCAAAATATTTTGAATAGCAAGCACTATAATTCATAAAATATATAAATAAATGAAATGGTTAAAGTATTATTTTTTAGATTTTCAACTAAAAAAAAAGTGTTCAATAAATACAAATTATCCATAAAATAAAAAATTAAATGGTAACCTATTATTTAATAATAATAATTAAACGTCACAAAAATGAGATTATTCATCTCATTATTCTGTTTTAGATTATTCGTAATACCAAGCGTATACTGTGCTAACCAATTATTTTGAAATATAAGGCAGTTAACATGAACCAATTAAATATTGTTGCCACAATCACCGTTAAACCAGAATTTTATGATGCATTTCAATCAATATTGAAACGATTAGTTACAGGCAGTCGAGCCGAAATAGGTTGTGTACGCTATGAACTTAATCAAAGTATTGATAACCCTAACATCTTTGTTGTGATCGAAACATGGGCTTCACAACAGGCTATTGATTTTCACAATGCAACGCCTCATTTTGTAGAATTTGCCAACTTTGCTAAAGAGCATGTTGATGGATTAGAAATTAATATAGTTAAACAAATCATGTAGCTTAGAAATTGATGATGATAGTTACTTACTTACTTCAGGTTAACTATCATGTTTATTAATCAAATAGTTCAATTTTTATACTTCTTGAATCACTTCGCCCTAGGTCATCAAGCACTAAAATTTTAAACGTTCCGCTTTGTGTTGGGATCCAGCTAATTGCCTTTCGGGGATCGGTTTGCCCAATAAAACTGTCATTGACAAACCAATAAAGTGTTTTAACATCGCCATCACTATTAGCGGTAAAACTAATTTGTTCATTTTTTTGTTTTGTTGTTCGAAATTGATAAACCACATTTTTGAGTGGTGACGTTATTTTAGGCGGTTCACCTAAATAGCTTTGTGATGAACGACAATGTTTTGTTGAAGGAGGTGCTTTTTTCGGGATACCTGCTTTAGCAAAAATAGCAGCTAAATCGGACGGCCAATATTCAAAAACAGCTAAGTGAGAGGTGGCTAAATCATAAGGTGGACAAACCGCTTTACCTGTTTGATTATCGACCATAACAGGTCTGAAAATAGTATCAGGATTAATAGGAGAAACCCCAGGAATAAACCACGTTTTACCTTTTGCTTTACACCACTGGGTCAGTAAATTGCCACTGGTTAGGCAAATATCAATGCGTTTTAAATTTGGCGGTAATGGGCGATTGGACGTACGCAAGTTAGGATAATAAGCGTTAATACTATCAACGATATTAAAAAAGAGCGGTGTGGCAGCATCGACGCCTACAAAGGCATTATTGCCGCTGCCATCGAAGTTACCAAGCCAAACCACCATAGCATAGTGTCCAAAAGTACCTGCAGTCCAAGCATCACGAAAGCCCCATGAGGTACCTGTCTTCCAAGCAACAGGTACTACATTTTTTTGCATTTTGCTTAGCACATCTTGTGGACGGGTATTTTGTTTTAACATATCGATAGTCATAAATGCCGCTTGTGGGCTTAACAACTTTTCCGGTTCGGGAAGCGTTTCCGATTCGGTAAATTGCAGTGGTTGCCAGCGCCCATCATTGGCTAGCATGGCATATAAGCCGACTAATTCTTGCAAATTCACTTCACCGCCGCCTAACACTAAAGACAAGCCATAATGCGCTTCATCGGCGAGCTTTTGGATATGGGCGTTGACTAAAAACTGGTAAAAAGTGGGGTTATTCAATTTTGATGCAACCCATACCGCAGGAATATTACGGCTATGAATTAACGCATCGGTAGCCGAAATAGGACCACGAAAATTGCGATCGAAATTTTCGGGTGTATATGAACCAAAATCGGTTGCTACATCTTTTAAAATGGTTCGGGGATGCAAAACACCTTGATCAATGCCAAGCGCATAAATAAACGGTTTAAGCGTAGAGCCCGGTGAACGTTTGGCAAGTGTGCCGTTCACTTGACCTTGAATTGAATTATCAAAATAATTAGCCGATCCGATCAGTGCTTTAACCTTCATTGTCTGTGTATCAACCAAAATCACTGAGGCATTATTAATGCCTTTCAAACGATTACGCTCGATAAACGCGTTGACTTGGTTATGGATGATCTTTTGCAGATTGCTGTCTAATGTGGTTTTGACTTCTTGGGTTTGGTCGTGTTGCTGGTGAATGATTTGATTCACAAAATGGGGCGCCACAAAGGGCACTCGTTCTGGTTGACGCAAAACCAACTTTTGCGAAAAAAGCGCCGCGATATGGCTATCAACATGATATTTTTCTTGCCAACGATCAAATAATTGATTTCGTGCTTTAACTAACGCTTTACCAGCAAATCCTGTTTTACGATCAACCCGATAGGTTGGGGACTGCGGTAAAACCACCAGTGTTAATGCTTCGGGCAAATTAACTTGCGAAGGTGGTTTATTAAAATAAATAAATGATGCCGCGCCAACACTTTCAATATTACGTCCAAAAGGGGCATAATTTAAATAAGCCTCTAAAATATCATGTTTAGAATACATTAATTCTAACTGTATTGCCCTAGCAATTTGATGCAATTTACCGCCAATAGTTCTAGTATTTAACCGCCAATGCATGCGGGCTAGTTGCATGGTGATTGTGGATGCACCTTGACGATTGCCCCCAGTTAAATAAGTTGCGCCAAAAGCGCGCATCAAGCTAAATGGATTAACACCAATATGATAATAAAACCATTGATCTTCGTGCAGTAACAAACCATTAACAATATCGGGCGAAATATCTTCTAAAGGTGTCCATAACCGATAACGATCATCATTGGCTAATGTCATGCGAATTAATTGGTTACTGTTATCATAATAACGCTTTGAAAAGCTCAATTGCTCTGAAAGAGGGGGATGTGGATATAAACGAATAGCAAAGATCGCAATAAATAACAGCAACAAAGCCATTAACTTATTTTGATGACGAACAATAAACCGGATCATATTTAGTTAATACTAGGTATGTTAGCAAAAACTGCCACCCATGCATTCACATCGGTGGCGGTTTACCTACATTTTATCGACCGTCTTAATACCCAACATATCAAGACCAATTTTCAGTGTTTTCGCTGTTAAACAAGCCAATTTCAAGCGGCTTTGCTTCAAGCTTTCGCTGTCGGCCGTTAAAATAGGGCAGTTTTCATAAAAACTTGAAAACAGCGTCGCAATGTCATAAAGATAAGCACAAAGCACATGTGGCGTACCTTCCCTTGCTACGGTTGAAATTGTTTCGTCAAATTGAATTAAACGTGTTGCTAAAGCACGCTCTTTATCGGTTTCTAAACTAATAATACCTGTTAGGCTCTCTTCGGTAATATTCGATTTTTTAAATATTGATAACACACGGGTATAAGCATATTGTAAATAAGGTGCGGTATTGCCTTCAAATGACAACATATTATCCCAATCAAAAACATAATCGGTAGTACGATTTTTAGAAAGATCGGCATATTTAACTGCACCAATGGCCACTGCGTCAACGATTTCGGCAAGCTCGCGTTCTGTTAACTCAGGATTTTTGCTACGAATTAATGTTGTTGCACGTTCGCAAGCTTCATCTAGCAAATCATTTAATTTTACGGTATCGCCAGAACGTGTTTTAAATGGTTTACCGTCTTTACCTAGCATCATACCGAACATATGGTGTTCAAGTTTTAAAGATTCTGGCACATACTGGGCTTTATGAATAATTGCCCACACTTGCTCCAAGTGCTGGTGTTGGCGAGAATCAGTATAATAAAGGATGCGATCAGCGTGTAATGTTTCGTAACGGTATTTTGCGCAAGCAATATCGGTTGTGGCATAAAGATAGCCGCCATCACGTTTTTGGATGATAACACCCATCGGTTCGCCTTCTTTGTTTTTATACTCATCTAAAAACACAACGATTGCACCTTCGCTTTCAACGGCAAGTCCTTTCTGTTTTAAATCGGCAACAATACCCGGTAGCATACTGTTATAGATGCTTTCGCCCATGGTGTCTTCAACCGTTAACGTAACATTTAAACGTTTATAAGTGGCAATATTTTGCGTCATGGTAATATCAACCAATTTTCGCCACATCTTACGACAATACTCATCACCACTTTGCAGCTTTACTACATAGTTACGGGCCTTTTCGGCAAACACTTCGTCTTCGTCATAATGTTTTTTGGCAGCACGATAGAAGGATTCTAAATCTGAAAGATCCATATCATTGGCATGCTCATTTTGCATTTTTTCAAGATACGCAATTAACATACCAAATTGGGTTCCCCAATCACCAACATGGTTGGCACGAATAACGTTATGCCCTAAAAACGATAAAACACGAACACTCGCATCACCAATAATGGTTGATCGCAAATGCCCGACATGCATCTCTTTGGCAACATTAGGTGCTGAATAATCAACTACAACTGTTTGCGGTTTTGCCGGCAAAGTTATATTAAGTTTATCACTGTTTAAAGCAATTTCATTTTGCTCAGCAATCCAGCTATTTTTTAAGAAAATGTTAATAAACCCAGGGCCAGCAATTTCTACTTTTTCGGCAATATCATCAATATCTAAATGTTGTAAAACAGCTTGAGCAAGATCTCGAGGTGGCATTCCGAGCTTTTTGGCAACAGCCATAATACCATTGGCTTGGTAATCACCAAATTGTGCTTTATTTGATTGCTTAATTAAAGCGTCACAGTTCTTATCTGCACCTGCTATAATCATCGCTTGCGAAACACGTTGCGTTAATAATTGTTGAATATTCACACTAAACCTAATCAATTATCATAAAATGGCTAACATCATACCGAGAAAGTGGCGAATTGTCACTGACTGGATATGGTGAAGGATTTTTGTTTTTTAAAAGAAAAGTTAAAATGATTAATAAAATCAATTTTTTATGAATGATTTTGTCTGAAATTTGAGAGAGATATTTTGACCATCAAAACTACAAACGTCTGTCCTCGCCAACCAAAATATTTTATTTACCAAAACAAAATCAACAATACCCAATAACTGAACTACCGAGTAATTTATTACTTAACGGTAATATGGATTTATTTGATACGCCTATCACCAAACTGCCTGAAAATTTATCAGTGGATAAAGATTTAGATTTGGATGTTCAAAAGATAACTAATATTGTTTATCGTGAACATGTTGGTGAAGATGACATTAAGTTGTTTTCAGTATTTGTTAATGGCGAAATACAAATATCCATACCTGAATGGGATTTTTTAGGTAATTTTGAATTGTTTGAAACAAGAATAGATAAAAATCTTTCCGAAGAGGAAGCAAAACAATACAAACAAGTAGCAAAAGAATGTGTTGATGAGTTAATAAAAATCCGAAAGAACAATTAGATCTGAATAACGGCATAGCGGTTGTTTTATTTCGGTATCGGATAGCCGTAGGCACATTATGCCGCCAAAGCGTGGGTTGTTAGGGAATTCGCTTTAATGAACTGCCCCCCAAAAGTTGGATTGTTTAAATCTACTTTTGGGAATAAAATTATGGCAAAAAAATATACATTCGATTTTAAAAA